>CAZHIT010000021.1:12477-16948 GCA_964533125.1 uncultured Candidatus Sumerlaeota bacterium | reverse complement strand
GCATCTTATGCTATAATCGGATAGTCAGGCAAATGAGGCGAGAGGAGCAGTGGAATGCAGGAGCGGCTGACTATTTTACTGATCAGTGTGTTCAGCGGTCTCGCGACCGGTTTGGGGGCCTTCATCGTCGTTTCGCTGCGCCAGTTCAGCGCCCGGACGCTGTCGGCCTTGCTGGGTATGGCGGCCGGGGTGATGGTGGCTATCTCCACTTTTGACCTGCTCCCCGCAGCCATCACTTACGGGAGCGTCTTCCACGCGGTGACTGGGTTTGTCGGGGGCGGCCTGATGATGTTTTGGCTGGATAGCATGGTGCCCCATCTGCACTACCTGCAGAAGGAGGGGCACGCCAACAGCTACGCGCAAATGGGCTATTTTATCGCGCTCGGCATTGCCCTGCACAATGTGCCGGAAGGCCTGGCGGTGGGCGCGGGCTACGAGGCGGCGCCCAAGCTGGGCTTTTTGATCGCCGCCGCCATCGCGATGCACAATATCCCGGAGGGAATCGGCATTGCGGCCTGCCTGAAAATGGCCGGCACGAACCCCTGGCGCATCATCGCCATCACCTGCCTGGCCGGGCTGTTTACCCCCATTGGGACGGTGCTGGGATTTATCTTCTTTAACCTCTCGCCCGTGTTTATCGCGGTGGCGATGGGTATGGCGGCCGGGGCGATGCTGTACATCGTGAGCGACGAGCTCATCCCGGAGTCGCATAAGCAGCACTCCCACTCGGCCAATTTTGGGTTTATCGCCGGTATCCTCTTCACCTTCGTCATGGAAAAGCTCTAGGCCGGGGCATCGAGGTGTAATAGATAGCTAAAGAGGATGGGAGCGACAGCGGACCGGACCGGATATGCGGTCCGGTCCGTTTGACATTTGCCAGGGTCTGCTTTTGCTGAATCCTTAGGAATGGTAAATCAAAACCGGGAAAAGGAGAACCGCTATGGACGAAATGACCTGCACCCGGGCCCAGGCCCGCCGCTTTCTCCTGCAGCACCAAGGCCTCTGGCCGCCCCGGGCGCTGTCCGGCCCCGCCGGGGTCCTCGCTTTTCTGCGGCGGGTGCGCTGTATCCAGTTCGATCCGCTCGACGTGGTCGGACGCAATCCGGACCTGGTCCTCCAGTCACGGGTGGGCGACTTTCGGCCGGAGATGCTTTCAGACCTGCTGTACTGCGACCGCCTGCTTCTCGATGGCTGGGACAAGCAGATGTCCATCGTCTGCACCGAGGATTGGCCGTTTTTTTCCCGCCAGCGGGCCGCGGCCCGCACTGACCCCCGGCAGAGCGCTCCGCCGATTCTGGCGAGCCTGCCGGCGGTGCGCCGGGAACTGCAGGAGCGCGGGCCGCTCTCGTCGCTGGATCTGGCGCTGGACGAGAGTATCGACTGGCACTGGGCGCCGACGCGTCTCGCCCGGGCGGCCCTGGAGAGTATGTACTTCTGGGGGGAGCTGGTGGTCCACCACAAGGTCCGCACGCGCAAAGTCTACGACTTTGCCCAAAACTGCCTCCCGCCTAAACTGCTGGCCGCGCCGGAGCCGAATCCGGACGAGGCCGGGTACCACGACTGGTATGTCCGGCGCCGCCTGGGGAGCGTCGGCCTGCTCGCCGACCGGCCCGGCGACGCCTGGCTCGGTATTGAGGGGCTAAAGACGCCGGAGCGCCGGGCGGCCCTTTCTCGTCTGGTGGCAGCGGGGCAGGTGGCGGCGGTGCGGCTAGAGGAGAGCGGGGATAAGTATTACCTGCGGGCGGAGGACCTGACGGAGTTGGCGGCGGCGGGGCGGGAGGCGGCGGGTACGGTGCGGCATGAAGCCGCGATCCTGGCGCCGCTGGATAACCTCCTCTGGGACCGGCGGATGCTCGCGGAGCTGTTTGGGTTTGCGTACCGCTGGGAGGTGTACAAGCCGGCGGCGGAGCGGACCTACGGGTACTACGTCCTGCCTGTGCTGGCGGGCGACCGCTTTGTGGCCCGCTTTGAGCCGGGGCGGGACCGGGCGGCGCGTTCCCTCATCATCCGGAACTGGTGGTGGGAGCCGGGGGTAGAGCCTTCTCCGACGCTCGTGGGGGCTCTGACTGAGTGCTTCACTAAGTTTATCGAGTATCTGGGGGCGGAGCGGATGGCCCTCGCGGCGGATCTGAGGGAGCGAGAGGACCTTGCCTGGCTGCCGGGGGTGGATTTTAACCGGCCGGTCAGAAGGGATTAGGGCCGGGCCGGGGAATAAATATGTTTACCGGTAAAACGGAAGTATTGAGGGAGGTGTCCGCGGTGTCCAAAACGATTACGGAGTGGATCGACCAAAACCAGGCGGAGGTGATCGCGGCGAGCGACGCGGTCTGGTGCCGGGCGGAGACGGCCATGCGCGAGAAGGAATCGGCGGCGGTGCTGGCTGATCTGCTGGAAAAGCACGGCTTTGCGGTGGAGCGGGGCGTCGCGGGGATGCCCACGGCTTTTACGGCGGCTTACGGAGCCAGCAAGCCGGTGGTGGCTATCCTGGGCGAGTACGACGCCCTGCCGGGCTTAAGCCAGCGGGCCGAACCCCAGGCGGCGCCGGTTACGCCGGGCGCGCCGGGGCACGGCTGCGGGCACAACCTGCTCGGGGCGGCGGCCCTGGGGGCGGCGATTGCGGTGAAGGCCGCCATTGACGCCGGCGAAGTGAGCGGGACGGTGCGCTACTACGGCTGCCCGGCGGAAGAAACCGGCGTGGGGAAGATTTTCATGGTGCGCGAAGGCTTATTTAACGATGTGGACATCGCCCTCACCTGGCACCCGGGCGGGGTGAACTATGTGAAGCTCGCGAGCAACCAGGCGGTAAATTCGGTGAAGTTTCGCTTTTTCGGCCGGACGGCCCACGCCGCCGGCGACCCCTGGAACGGGCGGAGCGCGCTGGATGCGGTGGAGCTGTTAAACATCGGGGCGAACTACCTGCGCGAGCACATCATCCCCGAAGCCCGCATCCACTATGTGATCACCAACGGCGGCCTGGCGCCGAATATCGTGCCGGCTACCGCCGAGGTCTGGTATTTCGTCCGGGCGCCCCAGCGGTTCCAGGTGGAGGATATTTACGCCCGCCTGCAGAAGATTGCGGCTGGGGCGGCAATGATGACCGAGACGACCTGGGAGGTGGAGTTCCTCTCTGGGGTGTACAATACCCTCGCCAATGAGACCGTGGGCGGGGTGATGCACGCGCAGCTGCTGGCCGTGGGGGCGCCGCCCTTTACGGATGAGGATAAGGAGTTCGCGGCGGCGATGACCCGGTCGGTGACGGCCAAGGAGAAGAAGCAGACCCTGATGCGCTACGGGGAAGAGATCGCTTCGGCCTTAAGCCAGCATAACCTGTGCGAGACGATTGTGCCGCCCTATGGCCTCGGGACGACAATGAGCGGGTCGTCGGATGTGGCGGACGTGAGTTGGGTTACCCCCACCGGCGAGCTGAATGTGGCCTGCTATCCACTCGGGGTGCCGGGACATTCCTGGCAGGTGGCGGCGTCTTCGGGCGCTGGGGTAGGGCACCGGGGGATGCTGACGGCGGCGAAGGTGCTCGGGCTCGCGGCGGCGGAGTTTATGCGGCGGCCGGAGTTGGTGGCCGCGGCGCAGGCCGAGCTTGGGCGCAAGACAGCGGCGAACCCGTACGCGTCGCCGCTGCCGGCGGAGCTACCGCCCCCGGTGGTGCAGGAGTAGGGGGCTTTTCGGGTGAAAAAACGGCCGGGGGGAGCGCAAGGCTCTCTCCGGCCGCTTTATGTTGGCGGTGGGGGTGACGACGGGGGGCCGAGCCCTCCGTTTAGCCAGGATGGTCGTGCCGATGCCAGACCGGCCTTTTCATGAAGCACGGGCGATTCGTGAATCGCCTGTCCAACGGGGAGGGGCGGATTGCGGGACGACGGGAGCGGCGTGGCCTGGGCGGTGGTGGCAACGGGGTCTTACGGATGCGCTCAGGATGACGTGCCTCGCAGTGGGATGAGGCGGATGGGGGTGCCGACACCTCCGCACCACGTCATTTCGAGGCGGCAGACTATCGCGCCGCCGCGGCAATCTGGCTACCTCTGCAACTTAATTTTCAACTAAAGAACAGGAACGGGAAAGGATGGCCAGATTGCCGCGTCAGCCTGCGGGCTTCCTCGCAATGACGTGGCCCTTGGTCAGGCCGAATAATCCCTAACATCTCAATCACCGTCGACTGGTTGCAGCGGCGGCGTCTTGGCGGGGCCCCGCTGCCTCAGTCGCAGGTAATGGCCTTTGCCTGCACCGAGAAAAGAACCAGCGGCTCGGGAACTCCCCGAACCGCCGCATCACCTCAGTCGTAGGCCAGCCGTACTTTCTCCTCCGGCATGGTGGGCCCAATTAACTCCTGCCACTCCGGGGTTTCCCAAGTGCCGAGCTTGGCGTGGACCTTCACATACTTCTCTGGGATCGGGTGGGTGCCGACGACGACGGGCAACCCGTACCGCTCCTGAATAAAGCGGCGGAAATAGTCGATGCG
>CAZHIT010000021.1:0-12467 GCA_964533125.1 uncultured Candidatus Sumerlaeota bacterium | reverse complement strand
AATGGATGACCTCGGCCCCGTTTTTCTTCATTTCCTCCGGAGCGTACTCGATATTGCCGCCCGGGCAGCCGCCGCAGGTGGTGTAGCCGACGATTTGGACCTCTTTACCAGCGTAGACATCGAAGGCGCCTTCGTGCTGGTGCAGGGAACGGAGGCATTTGCCGCCGGCGCAGTTGTGGTAGCGGTTACAGATGATGACCCCGACTTTAACCTTTTCCATCCGGTTACCTCTCCCTTCTCGTTCGGTGTCTGGCCGGCAGGATGACCGGAGCGGGCCCGCGGCCGGGCAGCTCACCCGGCTGGGACGGCCTGGCACACAGTCAAGTCGCCTGCCAATATCTCTCCGGCAATTATTCCACAGGGAAGTCGCTAATCCTGCCGAACCGGGGATATTGGGTGGCAATAGGTTTGCGGCACCGGCTTTCTCCGGGATAAAAAGGAAAAAGCAGGGGAGTGACCCCCTGCTGCCGAAAACTGGTTTAGGAGTTGGACGGTGCCGACTGATTGCCCCAGCCCCGGCCCAGACCGTTGCCCATGCCTCTGCCCTGGCCGCGGCCTTGGCCGTTACCCAGGCCGTTACCGAAGCTGTTGCCGAGACCGCAGCCCTGACCGCCGCCGAACCGGGCACCCATCTGGCGGCCGACGCCGGCGGTACCGCTGCCGTCGCAGTTGGCTTGGTTAGCCTCCAGAGCGGCGATAATGGTATCTGCCTGTTCCTGGGTCATCGTTCCGGCGGCGACCCGCTCGGCCAGCGCGGCTTTCTTGCTGGCCAGGACTTCGGCTTTGAATTCATCCAGCTGTCCGGCTTCGGCGGCCAGAGCGCCGTAAGTTTGCCCGGTGGCTTTCCGGGTGGCCTGCACATCTTCCACCGTTTGGCCGGTGAGCGCGGCCAGGGCTTCGGCCGGCGTCTGGTAGCCCGAGGCCATGGCGGCGGTTACTGAGGCCAACCCCAAGGCCAGAACCATCAGACCGATAGCGAGGATTTTCTTCGTCTTGCTCATTTTTCTTCCTCCTTTGTTTTGGCAGCTCCGTTGCTGCTCTACCCATATCATAACCCCTGTTTATGGCAAAACTATGGCAGCAATATTCTTGTTTTGTGTCCGGCAGGAGAGTTCCGTCACGTTTTTGCCACAGATCCGGCCGATAATTAAGATATGGAGATTCATCGATTGGAGGGTTGAGCGATGCCGACCATGTTGATCGCGGACGACAACCAGCAAATTACTTCGGTTTTGGCGGAGTACGCCCGCAAAGAGGGGTTCACCCCCCATATCGCCCTAAACGGCCGGGAGGCTATCAAGCTATGGCAGCAGCACGACCCGGACCTCATCCTCCTCGATGTGATGATGCCGCTAATGGATGGCTTTGAAGTTTGCCGGGAAATCCGGCGCTCCTCCAATGTTCCGATTATCATGATTACCGCCCGGGGCGAAGATTTTGAGCGGATCATGGGCCTGGATATCGGGGCCGACGACTATATCGTCAAACCTTTCTCCCCGGCGGAGGTGATGGCCCGGGTGCGGGCGGTGCTGCGGCGCCTGACCGTCGCCGGCGGAGCCAAAACCCAGGTATTCCGGTACGGCAATCTGGCGATCGATCTGGTGGATTACGCCGTGACCATCGGCGGCCAGCCGGTATCGCTGACCAAAAAGGAAATTGAGCTGCTCTGGACGCTCGCCACCAACCGAAACCGGGCCTTTTCCCGCGATAACCTCCTGAACAGCCTCTGGGGTTACGACTATTATGGCGACAACCGGACGGTGGATTCGCATATTAAGCGGCTGCGGGCTAAACTGGATGCTTACGACCACGCCGACTGGGAAATCCGGACGATCTGGGGGGTCGGCTACAAATTTGAGGGGAAAAGCCATGAAAAATAAAATTGCCGTCAAGCTGACCTTGGTTCTGGCTGCAGTCCTGTTATTGTTTTCCCTGTTGATTGGGGGGGTGTTTGCCAATTTATTTCGCGAACATACCATCCGTCTGCAGCAAACTGAATTAAAGCAGCGGGCTGAGACGATGGCGAGCGCCCTGTCCGGGATTATGACGGGTAATAACCCGGGGATGGCCGGGATGCGGGGCGGCGGGATGGGCGGCTACGGGGTGTATCTGCGCTTTTTAGATGAAATCGCCATGACCGACGTGTGGCTGGTGGATGAGGATCTGTCGCTGATCACCGTCGGGCCGATGTCATACCCGCCGTACAGTTACGCCGATTTGCCGGCCAATGCCGAAGCGGTAGTCAAAGCCGCTTTTCAGGGGAATACGACTTTCGGTACCGGCTTCAGCGAATTGCTCCAGACCCCGACCCTGACTGTGGGTGCGCCCATCCGGGCGGGGGAGGCGGTACTGGGTGTGCTGCTGCTGCACTCGCCGGTGGAAGGCATGAATGCCGCCATCGACCAGGGGCTGGGACTACTCTTCGGCAGCCTGGGGGCGGCGCTTGCCCTGTCGATTCCCCTCTCCTTAGCCCTGGCCGCTGCAGCGGATGCGCGCCACTGCGGGACGGCTGACGCAGGGGGATTACACCGCCAAGACCGGAGTAGAGCAAAAGGATGAAATCGGTGAGCTGGCGACGGCGATAGACGAGCTGAGCGAGCAACTGGAGCGGGCCAGCCAGGAAAGCGCCCAGCTCGACCAGCTCCGACGCGATTTCGTGACCAATATCTCGCACGAACTCCGCACCCCGGTGACTGTGATCCGCGGCTCGCTGGAGGCGCTGTGCGACGAAGTGGTGACCGCCCCGGAGCAGGTGAAAGCGTACCACGAGCAGATGCGGCAGGAGGTATTGTTCCTACAGCGCCTGGTAAGCGATCTGCTCGACCTGTCGCGTTTGCAAAACACGGATTTTCCGATCGAGCAGCAGGAAATCAACTTAGGTGAGCTGCTGAGCGATGCGGTGCGCAGCGCGAACCGCCTGGCCCAGGCGAAAAAGATCTCCGTCCGCAGTCCGTCCGACCCTTCCAGCGTTACGGTCACCGGGGACTACGGTCGCCTCCGCCAGATGCTCCTGGTCATCCTGGATAACGCGATCAAGTTCTCGCCCCCCGAAAGCGAGGTGGATGTTACCTTGGCAGACCGCTTGGTGACCATCCGGGACCGCGGCGCGGGGATTGCTCCGGCCGATTTGCCGCATATCTTTGACCGGTTTTACCGGGCCCGGACGGCGGAGAACCGGGAAGGCACCGGCCTGGGTTTAGCTATCGCCAAACAGATCGCCGACCGGCACCAGCTTAACATTGCGGTCAGCAGCGTCCTGGGGGAAGGGACCGAGTTTCGTTTGCAGTTTTGAGCCGGGTTGCGCCGGGCGGGAAATGGCCGGCGATAAAGGGCACAAAAAAGGGAAAGCGACGATGGCTTTCCCTTGCTTTTGTCTGGTACCCGGTTCGTTTATCCCGCCAGGCGCTCCGCGATCCTGGCCGGCAGGTGATCGAACACGATATCCGTCATGGTCTTCGGCTGGCCTCCGGCGATGCCGGCCTGGCTCAGGCGATTAAGGATCACCGGCAGCAGGTCCCCGGCGATGCTCTCCACCCGGAGGGCTTTTTCTTTGGCGGCCGCGTCCGGGTAGCGGACCAGGGCTTTTTTGTAGCGGAAGACCAGGGACTTCACCTGTTTGCGCGAATCCGCTCCGGCTTTGGCCAAAATGTCCGCGAGTTCGCCGGCCGGTGGGAACTGACGATTGCCAAGCCAGCCCATCACCTTGGTGTAGAGCACGTCCTTCCAATAGAAGTAGTAGGTCAGCTCGAAGTCCAGGTTCTTTAAGTATTGGTCCGGGCGCGGCGCCTGCTGCCCCGCCAGCATGGCGTTGGCTTTGGCCAGACCTGCCGCCAGGTCGGCCGAATCCACCACGGTATCCACCAGAGCGGTAACCGTCTGCTCACCGGTCAATGCTTCCATCCGTACCATGCCTCCTTCGTTAATCCTTCTGCTGCTATTTTATTCCACAGCCCAAGCGGTAGTCCTGCCAGGGCCGGGAAATCAGCGTCAGAAAATTGCGACTATTACCCCGAGTTAATCCCTTTGGGCGGAACTGCGGCAGGCCAACCGCACGTCGGGCCCGGCCGGTCATAGAATAGAGCAGAAACAACGAAAGGAGTGGTCATTTTGCGCACCTGCCCCGGACAATCCCCTTACCCCGAACGGCCCTGGGAATACTGCCAGCCCTGCGGTCAGCCGCCACCGGGCATCACGCCGGGACTGGACTATACCGTATCCATCCCCATCAATCTGGCCAAATCCCTCGAAGGGAAATACTTCGTCGGCTATGCCGATAACCTCGTTTTCGGCCAGGGCACCAGCGCCTGGGCGAGGCTGTATAACCCGCCTTACTCCGGGGTCAACCTGTTCGTCACCGTCTGGACGGTGAGCGACGTCGCCAGCACCCCCTTCCGGGCTCAGATCTGGTTCAACGCCGACCCGCCCGGCGTGCCCTCGGATTCGCCTCTGGTTACCCCGGCCAATACCGCCCTGCGGCCTATGCCGCGGCCACGGGTCCGCCTGCAGTACGCGAGCCAGGTGACGGGTGACCCGGTGGGCGGGATCAAGGCCTTCGTGCGGCGCGGTCAGCCGGAGACGACGCTGGTGGACGACGAGCAGGGCAAGTTCATCTTTGCCCCCGGCGGCTCCTTCCTCATCTTCCTCTCGAACCCCGAAACGCCGACTATGCCGGCCTCCGGGCGCATCGCGTTTGGCTGGTGGGAAGAGCCGATCGGGTAAACCCCAGCAAGCGCTCCAGCCGGGCGGTCTGGCCGCCCGGCTGGATAATCCTGGCTGGTCTTTTCCCCCCGCCCGGAGAGGAAAGCCGGTCCCGGCGGCGAATATTACCTCTTATCGGTTGGCCGGGCTCGCCTTGGCTGGCCGGACGACACCACCGGGGGGGCGAAGCGCTTGACCGAAGTACCGATCATCCCATTTACCAGTGAGTATGCTGACTACCTGCGGGACGAATCCCGCAGTACGGGTTGGGCCGAATCCATTTCTTTCCCACCCGACGAGGCCGGCGTCGCGGCCGTCCTCCGCTCGGTCCGGGCAGCGGGCGGCGCCGTCACCGTCCAGGGCGCCCGCACCGGCATCGCCGCCGGGGCGGTTCCCGCCGGTGGGCATATCCTAAACCTCTCGCGCTTAAGCCGGGTCACCGGGATGCGGGAGGAGGACGGCCGTTTTTACCTCACCGTCCAGCCGGGGGTAATTCTGTCGGAGCTGCGGACCGCCATCACCCGGCGGCAGTTCGATACCGCCGGGTGGAGCGAGGCGTCGCTATCGGCGTACGCACGGTTCCAATCAGCCGGGAAACAGTTCTTCCCCCCGGACCCGACCGAGACCTCCTGTTCCCTCGGGGGCATGGCCGCCTGCAACGCTTCCGGCGCCCGGACCTATGCTTACGGGCCGACCCGGGACTACATTCGCGCCCTGCGGGTGGTTCTGCCTGCAGGCGAGGCCGTATGCCTGCGCCGGGGTGAGCAGCGGGCTGATGGACGGTTCTTTATTCTGCACCAGGACGGCTTGCCCGTGGCGGCGGGGGAGATCCCCGGATATAGTCTGCCGGCGGTGAAGAACGCCTCCGGCTACTACGCCGCGCCCGATATGGACCTCATCGACCTGTTCATCGGCAGCGACGGCACCCTGGGGGTAATCACCGCCATAGAGATCGAACTCCGACCGGAGCCGGCGGTGATCTGGGGACTCACCGCTTTCTTCGCAGATGAGGCGGCGGCGGTCGCCTTCGTGCAGGGGCTGCGCGCCGCCCCGCCGTCGGAGGGGGTTACCTTGGCCGCGATCGAGTATTTCAACCACTTGGCGCTCGATTTACTGCGGCAGGAGGGCGAGACCAACCCCGCCTTCGCCGCCATCCCCGCGCCGCCGTCGGAGGGGCATACTGCCATCTATGCCGAGTTCCACGGTGAGAGCGAAGATAAGGTCATGGACGCTGCTGGGCAGGCGGCTGAGCTGATCGTGGAGTGCGGCGGCGACGCCGAGGCCGCCTGGCTTGCCGCAAACGAACGCGAGATGGAGCGCCAGCACGCTTTCCGCCATGCCATCCCGGAGGCGGTGAACCTGACCATCGACCGGCGGCGGCAGGCCGATGCGCGCCTGACTAAGCTCGGGACCGACATGGCCGTGCCCGACGCGATACTCCCGGAGGTGCTGGCCATGTACAACCGGGACCTTACGGCGGCCGGGCTCGAATGGGTGATGTTTGGCCATATCGGCAACAACCATGTCCATGTCAACATCCTCCCCCGCAGTATGGACGAGTACCAGGCGGGCAAGGCCATTTACGCCACCTGGGCCAGGCAGGTGATCGCCTGGGGCGGCACCGTGTCGGCCGAGCACGGCGTGGGCAAGATGAAGGTTGCCCTCCTGCGCGAGATGTACGGGGCGGAGGGGATTGAGGCGATGCGGGCTGTGAAGCAGGCGATAGACCCGGAGTGGAGGCTGAACCGGGGCAATCTGTTTGAGATGGAGTGAAGTTAAGGAAGAACTGCCGGCGGGCAGTTCTCCTTTTTTTGGGTAAGAGGCGGCGGGAGGATAAACTAAACCATATGCCGAAGTATGCCAATATATTCCACTTAAGTGTAAATATTTTTGCGGAACAGCCCTCGCGCGGCGGTGAATTAGTCTGGGCCAGCAGCGTAGCGACCCTGGGCCGTCGGTCGGGGTGAGCCAGCAATGGCCGGCCGGGGTAGGGGACGGCGTGACGCTCATAGCCCCCTGGCTCAGAGTCGGATCAGATCGCCGTCCAGGGATTGCAGGTAAGCACAACGCAAAGGAGGATATGCCGATGCTGCCGGACATCAACTGGGAAGCCGCTATCAACGCCCGCCGCTCGGTCCGCAACTATCAGCCCCAACCCCTGACCGAGGCGGACCGAGAGAAACTTGTCAATTTCACTGCCGGACTGGAACTCCCCTTCGCCCATGCGGTGCACATCCGCTTTTTCCGCTCGGCGCCGGACCGGCGTCTGTACTCGGTCTACACCGCCCCGCCGGACGGAGCGGCGTTTATCGCGCCCACCGACCCCGTCTCCATCTCCCAGGCCGGCTTCGTGGGCGAACTCCTCGTCCTGTATGCCACCAGCCTCGGCCTCGGGACCTGCTGGTACGGGCATTATGCTCTGGCGGAGCTGGAGCGGATCATGCCCCACCTGGGCGAGCCGGCGCAGTCGCCCCTGCCACGCTATGGCTACGGCACCAAGGCCGTCCCCGGGGTGCGGGCGATCGCCGTCACTCCCTTAGGGTATTGGCAGCCGGAGGGGCTGCGTCTGGTGGACCGGATGTCGGCCGCCATCTTTAGCTTTAAGCGCAAGCCGTTAGCGGAGCTGATGGAGGCCGGCAGCCAGGCCGATGACCTGCCGCCCGCGCTCGCCTTTGCCCTCGACCTCGCCCGCAAAGCCCCCTCCGCCGCGAACAGCCAGTTTTGGCGCTTTGGCCTGACGGCGGATAAGCGCTCGGTCACCATCAGCCGCCCGGTCGGGTATAAGCACCCGAAGTGGGAGCACCCCGATGCGGACATTGGGATTTGCGCCTGCCACGCCTGGCTCGGGCTGCGGCTGCGCGGCGCCGCGGGACCGGTGTCGGTGCGGGAGGAGGAAGGGCGGGCCGTGTGGCGGATCGAGGTGGAGGGGCGGGGGGATTAGGTACGGGTTTATACAAGGAAATAGAAGGAGAACTGTCTGGCACGGCGATGTGTCGGCAGTTCTCCTTTTTATCGTGAGTATACCATCTGCTTAGCGCCGGCGTCCTTTGTCGGTGATCTCCCATACCCCATGCTGTACTTGCCGGATCAGGCATTGGGTCTTCAGTTTTCCCTTCGCTTCACCTATTCCATGAGATAGTCAGGATAATCGATCTCTATCTGGCCCAGGCTTTCGCCCTTGGCAATGGCATCAGCCACATTGAAGTTGATCACCTTGCCGGTAATATTCCCTTTCCCCTCTAACGCGGAGATATCGGTGAGGTACATGTCGAACCGCTTCGGCTGGATTTCTTTTGCGATGAGAACATAATCAAGAGTATCGAACATGGATATGGTAATAGCGAAACGGCTGTTGCTTGGACTGGCTGATTTGATCACTGTCCATTTATCCCGGTACAAACATTTGTTGCTCCCTGGTTCCAATGTCGAGTTAAAGGACTTTGCGATTCCCTGGGCAATTAGTCTACCCTTTTCGTTGGCGCGCCGGCCTGTCTCCTTGCCTTGTCCCATTTTATTCTCCTCCTCTGTGTCTGTTGCAGGATCACTTTGTTGGGAGTTATGCACCTTAATGATTGAAAGAAAATGTTCGCCGGCCGAAAGCAAGTTTGTAATGTAAGATTCGAGACTAAGCTGATACGCGAAGGCGGAAGAGGTTAACTCGCGGAAAAGGCGCTCGGGGAGTTGAATGGTTACTTCTCTTTTCTGTTCCATAGGGACACCTCCTTTTTCGTATAGCGTGCGCTATATAAGTACGCTATTATAGTACCACGCTATGTTATTCATGTCAACACGTGGGGGCTGTGAATTTTTCGCGGGGATGTAACCACACCCAGACAGGAGCACATTGCATAATACCCACAGTGGATGGGAGTGTAACAAAGGATACTGAAGCTATAGAAAGTGTTGAAGAGGGACTTAGGCGTCAGCCCAAGTCCCTCTTCAATTTTCCCGCGATCGACCGGAAACATACTTCGCGCCACCCTCAGGCCTTACCCGCAGAACCAGCGCCAGCTGTGCGAGCATATGTATTGCCAGCTGGGTCCGGCCCCGGTAGAAAACCGACAGGCAGAAGGAGGAGTAATACGGCGCAAGGCCATAACTGTCAAGTGCCTAACCGCTCTATTGATATAGACAGTCAGCGACCAATCGTTGCCTTCAGCCGCTCTCCGGTCAGGAAGAAGATTTCTTGCTATCCGCACCCGTGCGGCCAACAACTTACAACTGACTATCCAGCCCGCCCCTAGTACTCCCGCCCGGTGTCCACGACATTGACGAGCGGCCGGCCAGCCATCTCATTACGCAGGTTCTCTATCGTGAGGTCGAGGGTGCGCGGCATATAATTGACTACATCGTCGGACGAGACATGGGGGGTGATGATGAGGTTCGGGGTATCCCAGAGGAAATGGTCTTTCGGCAGGGGCTCAGTGTGAAAGACATCCAAAATGGCGCCGGAGAGTTCGCCGGCCGCGAGTTTTTCGGCGAGAGCGCGTTCGTCGAGCAAGGGCCCGCGGGAGACGTTGATAATCCCGGCGCGCTTAGGCAGCCAGCCGAGGGCTTCGCGGCTGAGCATATTGCGGGTTTCATCGGTGAGGGGGGCGTTAAGGGAAACGAAATCGGCGTCGGCGAAGGCTTCCTGCATCCGGGAGGGGGGCAGGATTTGGTCAAACAAGGGGTGTTCGGTGCGGCGGGGGTGGATGCCGATGACCTTAAGGCCGAGGTTCCGGGCTTGCCGGGCCATTTCGCCGCCCTGATTGCCGATGCCGATGACGACGAGGGTTTTGCCTTTAATAATGGTGGTAAAGTGCTTGTCCCATTTGTGGGCCCGCTGGGAAGTGACGAGGCGGGGAATGCCGGCGTTTAACATGGCGAGGAACATGGCAAAGGATTCGCCGGATTTGGGCTGGTGGACGCCGCGGTTGTTGACGAGTTTGAGACCCGCGGGGACCCAGTCGAAGGGGGCGACATGATCGACGCCGGAGCTGATGAAGTGAATGACGCGCAGATAGGGGGCATAGACCGGGATGTTCTGGTAGGGGAAGGTGAAGCCGACCATGATATCGGCGGTCTGCATATAGCCGAAATACTCGTCAAGATCTTCCTTGGACCATTCTTCGACTTCGTCGACATCGCTGCTGCCGATGGTGATATGGAGCTGGTCGGCGAGGTCCGGGTTGCGGGCCAGCAAATCGCGGGCGTGCTGCTCGGTGCCGACAAAGACGGGGTGGGAGGCATCGCTGTTTTCGATGTGGATATGGGTTTTGCCCTGGAACATGGTGACATTCTCCTTTCCGTTTTCCCGCGCGGACTGTCCTTTCCATTAATTATAACAGGGATAGGGGAAAAAGGAGAGGGCGGGGGCCAAATTTTCCGCTGCGGGCCGGGCGGCCGGCCGGAGTGACCGCGCAAACGGATGCCTGCCTTACCCTCAGAACCGGGGCCGGCCGTGCGAACATATATAATGCAAGCGAAGCCAAACGCGACAGGAGAAGGAGGAGTAAGGATGCATAAGACCCTGACGAGCAAGTGTCTGACCGCTGTGCTGGTGGTGGCCCTGCTGGTGCCGGTGGGCGCGATGGCAGCGGCAACTACGGTAACGGACCCGACGAACCTGCTGGTAAACCCGGGAGCGGAGTATGGCTCGACTAGTCGGTGGGTGCGGAGCACGGCGCCGGAAGCGGCGGCGGAGGTAGACCTGGCCGAAGGTACGGTGGAGCCGAGGAGCGGCAGCAATTTCTTTGCTTTCACCGGGACGGAGGCGGAGGACGCCTTCCTGGAGCAGAAGATCAGCCTGACCGGGCGGGAGGGCGCAACGTTCTCGGCCGGCGGGTGGATCCAGACCGAGGCGGAGACGGAAAAAGAAGAACCGGAGGCGGAGGATAACGACTACGGGACCCTGGTGCTGTCCTTCCTGGATAAGGAGGGGGCGGTGATCGAGGAGATCACTTCGGGGGCGATCGGTCACCCCGGACCGGGGGCGGGCAGCGAAGGCTATGCCGGGTTTGACCTGACCGACCTGGTGCCGGCGGGCACGGTGGAGGTTATGTTCCGGCTGGAGGGGTACCGGGTGGAAGGCGACCGGATCGATGTCTTCTGGGACGATCTGTATTTCAAACTGACGAAAACAGCGCCGGCGGCCGGGGATGCGGCAGCGGTGACCCCGAAGGATACGGCGGTGGTGGTCGAGCTGCCGGTGACGGATGCGGAGGGGGATGAGCTGTCCCTGGCCATCGTCGACGCGCCGGAGCACGGGAGCCTCTCCGCCTTTGACGGGATGAAGGTGACCTACACCCCGGACAGCGATTTCAGCGGGACCGACCGCTTTACTTACGAGGCGTCGGACGGGGAACTGGTGTCGGAGACGGCGACGGTGCGCCTGACGGTGCTGACCACGACCGGCGAACCGGTGGCCAAGGACGGGGCAGTGACGGTGGAGCAGGATTCGAAGGATAACGCAATCAAGCTGAAAGCCGAAGACCCGATGGAGAAGGAACTGACCTATGCGATCACCGACGGGCCGGACCACGGGACGCTGACCCGGGTAAGTGAGGGCAAGTACCGGTACACCCCGGCGGCGGGCTACGCAGGCAAGGACGGTTTTGCGTTCCAGGCGAGCAACGGGACGCTTAGTTCGAACATCGCCAAGGTGACGATTACGGTGCGGCCGCCGGCGTCGGCCACGGCGAAGGTGACCTGGCTTGCACCGCTGGCCAAGGGCGGGATTGTGTTAAAGAATCACCGGTCGATCCCGATTAAGTTCAAACTCCACAGTGAAGATGGTACGATAGTCCAGGGCAGCGATGAGCTTAGCCTGACCGTTTATGCTCCGGCGGCGTCCGGTACCGGCCGGGGGAAGGTGATTGCATCCTGGTCCGGCCGGGCTTTGGCCAAGGTCTGTGGCGGGTACGCGGTGATCTTCCACGCCAAGGGGTATGAGCTGCCGGACGGGGTGTACACCCTGGTGGTGAGCGACGCCGGCACCGAGTTGGGTGAGCTGAAGCTGACCATGGCGGCCAAGGCGGCGGAAGTGAAGGACAAGGAGCGGAAAGAGGATAAGGACAAAGATTGGAAAGAAGATAAGGGCAAGGACTGTGGCGACGATAAAGACGATGACCGGAACGACGATGACGAGGACCGGAAGAAGTCGGGTGGGAAGTACACGAATGTGAAGCACAAGGTACAGCTAGCCCGCCGGATAGTGCAGGCGTGGAGCAAGCACCGGAAGTAGAGAGGATTTAGCACCAAGGACCGGCCAGGTGGCCGGTCCTTGGACGTGGTAGGGGGGCAGGGCGGGTAAGCGGCAAGAGGTGGTGACGGGGGGACGGGCGGATTACAGGGGAACGGGGTGACGACGGGCGGGCGATTCGTGAATCGCCCCTACGCAAAATCACCCCACTGGGGGGGGTGATTTTGGAACGACGGGGCGGGCGCACCAGGCACCCGGGATGCACATCTCCCCGTCAAAACGGTGTTTTACGTTGACGTAGGGGAGGGACGTCGTACCCTCCCGCCTCCGTCGTCAATCCTGGTATGCGCGTCATCCTGAGCGCAGTCGAAGGTCTCGTTAGCCACCGACACACGGGCCCGGCCGACCAACCGAAGGAGCCAATGCCCGGACGGTCATCCACCGCGGCATGGACGATTGGAACGGGGAGGCGACGAGGCGGGCCGGCGCGGCGTCCGGCCCCTACGTCCCGATTGGGCGGGGGAACGGGGGAGACGGGGGAGCGGGAGTGACGGGGGAACGGGGTTACGACGGGGGAGCGGGGTCA
>CAZHIT010000020.1:0-17007 GCA_964533125.1 uncultured Candidatus Sumerlaeota bacterium | reverse complement strand
ATTTTTTTCTTAATAAGGAAGGGGCTGACTATTACTCTTTTTAGTCAGCCCCTTTTCTATGGTCCGGTCAGTCGTGACAGTGCCTGGGGGACCTGGTTGGACGACGTGCGGCTGCAACCGAATCCGGCGGTGGTCAAAAGGCCCCCGGGTACACTGCCAGACGCAAAGGAGCCGCTAGCGGTGAAGACGAAAGCCAGTGGCCTGGGAATCAGCGGGATGGTCTTCAGAGCATCGGCGGAGGCCGCCGTACGCAGTCTAAAGCAGGATGACCACGTTCCTGTCCGTTTGGGATCCACAGCGGGAGGCATCTCTTCCGGGCGCAAAGCCGGCTGGGGGGCCTTATCGGCGGCGCTGATTAGAAACCGGAGCAATAACATAAGCTATGGCCAGCTTCATGGCGCAAAGGAGGATGGCTAGCCTATGGAAACAATCCAGCGGCTTCTGGAGGCTCGGCTGCAGGTATGGACGGTTAAGCAACAATTGTGGGACGAAGGCTTCCTCACTCCCAGCTGGTGGTTCATCGCCATCACCATCGCGGCAATGTATGCCGTCTGGTGGAAGTTAGTAGACTAGCGGCGCTTACGGGAACTGCTGCTATACGGATCGTTCATCGCCGTATCCCGGGTCATTTTTGACAACTGGGGGATTTCCTCCGGCCGGTGGACTTATGTTCTGGATCTGGTGCCCTTAGGGTACAGTCTTTTCCTGAACGACCTGACCGTCATTCCTCTTAGTCATATGCTAGTCTACCAATACCACCAAAGCTGGCCAAGGTTTTTGCTCTGGACCGTTACCGTCCAGGGGATTATTTCTTTTCTGTTTCTACCCTTGCTGTCGATGCTGGGTATTCTGGTTGTTCATCGCTGGCGGTATCTTAACACCTTCATTTTCATGCTTATTACGGTAGTTGCCCAGCGGTTTATCCTGCAGCAGGTATCAGTGATTGAGCGCCGCCATACTCTAGACTGAGCCGGCGATCCCGGCGGCAACTGCCGGCAGCATCATCCGGTGCCAAGGGCAGAGAATGTTCTGCTTCGCGGTTATTCCTGCCGACTGCCCTGCAGTCTGCGCTGATCTGGGCACGGGCTGCAGGGCAGTTCCTTGTCCCCCCGCACCTGCCAGCGGCCAACCGGGCCGCCATCAGGTCACCCAGGTCAGGTGCCAGAGATGAAGCTGACAAAGAAAGGTTGGGAGCGGCAGGAAACAACTTGGATACGGAGAAATCAAGACAAAGTGGAACTCTGCCGGCTGCTTTTCCCTTTGCGGTGAAGAGGGGCGAGGCGGTGGCTGGCTCTGCCCTGGCCGATGGTCAAGTATTACCGGTTACCGAATGATAGCCGGCATTCGGTGAAAATCTATGGTCAGGAGAATAGCGAGCTGCCAATGCCGGCAGCGGGGAGGAATGTACCGATGGCCGGACTGTTTTCGTTTCGCGGCGGGGTGCACCCGCCGGGAGGCAAGCACCTCACCGCCCATAAGGCGATCGTGACCGCGACTGCCCCCCGGACCGTGACGATACCCCTGCAGCAGCACATCGGCGAGCCCTGCCGGCCGCTGGTGCAGCCGGGGGACTACGTCCAAATGGGGCAGATGATCGGTGAGGGGCGGCCGGGTGCGAGCGCTCCGGTCCACGCCAGCGTCTCGGGCACCGTGGCGGCAGTAGAGGTACGGCCGCATCCCACCCTGGAGCAGGGGCTGGCCATCGTCATCGCGAGTGACGGCCAGGACACCTGGATTGATTACCTGCGGGGCAGGGACTTAGCGCAAATGACCCCGGCCGATATCGTGGCGGCGGTTTATGCCGCCGGGATTGTGGGTTTAGGCGGTGCCGCTTTCCCGACCCACCGCAAGCTGACCCTGCCGCCCGGCAAACAGGCGGCCACGGTGGTCTTAAACGGCGCGGAGTGCGAGCCATATCTGACGGCCGACCACCGCCTCCTGCTGGAGCAGGCGCCGAACATCGTGTTTGGGTTGAAATCAATCATGCAGGCGCTGGGGGCGAAGGAGGGCTGGATTGGGATCGAAAATAACAAGCCCGACGCCATCCGTGCGATGCAGGCGGCGGTCAAAGCCGAGCCTAACCTCCGGGTCGCTGCTCTGCGGACCAAATATCCCCAAGGGGCGGAAAAACAGCTGATCACCGCCGTCACCGGCCGGGAGGTCCCGGGCGGCGGGCTCCCGGCGGACGTCGGGGTGGTCGTGAACAACGTCGGCACGGCGGTCGCGGTGGCCCAGGCGCTCCGGACCGGGCGGCCCCTCATCGAGCGGGTGGTGACCGTCACCGGTTCTTTGGTGCGGGAGCCGCAGAACCTGTTGGTGCGGCTAGGCACTTCTTTTGCTGACTTAATCGAACAGTGCGGGGGTACAACCGCGCCGCCCGCCAAGGTGGTGGCCGGCGGCCCGATGATGGGCGTCGCCCAGCCGACCCTAACGGTGCCGGTGGTCAAGGGGACTTCCGGTATCCTGGTCCTGTCGGCGGCCGAAGCGGCCATCCCCCCGGTCAGCGACTGCATCCGCTGCGGCAAATGCGTGGCTGCCTGCCCTATGCACCTGATGCCCCTGAGTATCGACGCGCTCTCGCTCAAAGGGGACTACCCCGCCTGCGGGGACCTAAACGCCATGGACTGCATCGAGTGCGGCGCTTGCTCCTATGTCTGCCCGGCCAAGCGCCCCCTGGCGGAGAACATCCGGCAGGCGAAGGCGGCGCTCCGGGCCGCAGCCAAACGCAACTAGCGAAAAACCGTATGCAGGGGGAGGGATGAGTTTGGAGAGGCTTGAGGTCACCGCGTGGCCGCATATCCGCTCAAACGACACGGTGGCCCGCACCATGCTCGACGTATCGCTTGCTCTGGTACCGGCCGGGATCGCCGCGGTACTGATTTTTGGGTATCGGGCCCTGTGGATCACCCTCCTCGCGGTCTTGACTGCCGTCGGGACTGAAGCTGCAGTACAAAGACTGCAGGGTAAGCCGGTCAGCACTGGGGACTGGAGCGCAGCGCTAACCGGACTTTTGCTGGCGTATAACCTCCCGCCGCAGGGGGCCTGGTGGCTGCCGGTGATCGGGTCGATCATTGCCGTCGCCATCGTCAAGCACGCTTTTGGGGGCCTCGGGCACAACTTCATGAACCCGGCCTTGGCGGCCCGGGCGATTTTGCTCACCGCCTGGCCCAGCTACATGAACCGCTGGCTGGTGCCCGGCTACGAGGCGGTGACCGCCGCCACCCCGCTGACCCTGCTCAAAAGCGCCGAAACGATGGGTGCTCCTCTGCCCCCGCTCTGGCAGGCCTTCGTCGGCACCATCGGCGGGACGATTGGGGAAGTATCCGCTCTGGCCCTGCTAGTAGGCGCGGCTTATCTTTTGTACCGGCGGGTCATCTCCTGGCGGATCCCCCTTACCTTCCTCCTCACCCTGGGCCTGCTCTCCTGGGTCTTCAGTGAAAACGGCTGGTTTGCCGGGAACGGCTTATACCATGTCTTCCTGGGCGGGGCGGTGCTGGGGGCGTTTTTCATGGCCACCGACTATTCCTCTTCGCCGGTCACCCCTTTAGGCCAGCTGATTATGGGTTTTGGCTGCGGGTTACTCACCTTTATTATCCGCCGCTGGGGGATGTACCCGGAAGGCGTATCCTTCTCTATCCTGCTGATGAATGTGGCAACCCCCCTGATCGACCGCTGCACCACGCCCAGGGTGTATGGCCGGCCTGCGCGGCGGGGAATCGCCGGCGTTCCGGCGAAAGGCAGGTGAGGCAAGTATGCCGCAACGCAAGTGGCTCCCCCGGCTGTTTAACACCAAATACGCAGTGCGGGTGGTACTCGCCATGAGCCCGACCCTGGCCGTAACGAACGACGCCTTAAGCGGCCTCTCTCTGGGGCTCGCGGCCGCCCTGGTGCTCACCGGCACGACCTTGGTCATCGCCGCCGTCCGCAGTTTTTTGCCGGAACGCCTGCGTACCGCCGTCTATGTCCTGACGGTAGCGACCTTTACTTCGATGACCGGAATGTTGGCGCAGGCGTATTTCCCGGTCCTCTACGACCGCACCGGCCGGTTATGGCCGCTCCTGGTCGTCAGCTGCCTCGTGCTGCTGCGGGGGGAGTCGGTCTACTCCAACCCGTTCCCGCTCGCTAACCTCACGGCCGGCTGGGAAATCAGCTTCGACTTTATTCTGGCCATGGCGGGCTTAGGCGCGTTGCGCGAACTGCTGGATCAGGGCACACTGCTCGGTTGGCCGGTGCTTGCGGCCGGGATTGCCGCTCTGCCGGCGGCGACCTTCATCCTGCTCGGTTTACTGCTCTTCGGCTTTAACCTTATGACCTCACGGTCTAGGCGATGAGGGGGGTGGCGTGGTGGACAGCCTGCAAGCCCTGGGAACGGCCTTCGTGCGCCCGATATTGGGCAATAACTACGGACTGACGGTGTTGCTCGCGGCCTGCCTGTATTTGGGGGCGGCCACCCGCCTCCGCTCCGCCGCCGTCTACGGACGGGCGGTGGGTGCGGTGGTGCTGGCGGCGGTACTGCTTATCGGCGCGGTGGATGCGACGGTCCTGGCCCGGTGGCCGGCGCCGTACCTGCGCATCAGCCTCCTGGCCCTGGCGGCGGCCCTACTGGCGCAGGGGCTGGGTCCGCGCCTGCTCTCTCGCGGGCCGCGGCCGGAGCCGGATACCGGCGGTACCCTGCCGCTGACGGCGGCGGCGTTTTCGGTGCTGATGGTGGCGACGACCGGAGCCCGGCCGGAGACGGGGTGGCTGGGGACGATAACGGGCGGGGCCGGAGCGGCCTTTGCCTTTGCCCTCCTGCTCCTGTTCTACGCCGGTATCCGCGAACGCCTGGAACTCTCGCCGGTGCCGCGGGCAATGCGGGGCCTGCCCCTGGCCCTCCTCACGGTGGGGCTGATCGCCCTGGCTTTTTTGGGGCTGCAGGGGATCAGCGGCTGAGTTTGGTCTGGCCCGGCAACCTAGCCAGGGATAGTGTACTGCGTTTATAAGCACGGGACGGCCAAGCAGCCGTCCTGTGCGACGTTTACCCGCAGGTATAGTCTGCCAGGAGAGGGGAACAATTTTTAAGGAAGAAGGCTAAGTGCGGGGTGGAACAATGCCGAAGCAAGCTGGCTTATGGGATCGATTATCGGCCCTGGTGGGTTACCACGGCCCGCCGGCGGGCGAGCGTTTTTTATTAACGGAAACCGAGTGGGAAAAAGAAACGGCGGACCAGCCCGGCTCGCCGGTGGCTCCCCCCGGCGTAACCCGCCGGCGGGGGAAGATTCGTCCGCTCCCGGCGGCAAAGCTGCGGGCGAAACGGGCTAAGAGCCTGGGAAGCGAACCAGGTACACCGGCAGTGAGCGGGGAGGACCGGATGGTCAGTTCGCGTCTCGCGGAGAACATAGAGGCCATCCGTCGCATCTTTCACCTGCCGCAAAACAAAGACCTGGTCATCCGGGAGTTTGCCATCGCGGCAGAACCGCCCATAGCGGCGGCGGCAGTGTTTATCGAGGGGATATCGGATAAACAAATTATCAACACTCATATCCTGCAGCCGCTGATGTTGCTGGCCAAAATCGGCGGGGAAGGTCCAGACCGGATTAATCTGGTTCAGAAGATCCTGGACAGCTATCTGCCCAGCAACCAGGTGAAGCAGCTGGAGAACTACGCGGATATTGAAAGAGAGATCGTCAGCGGTTCCACCGTGCTTTTCCTCGACCGGGCCGACCGGGCGATTGCGGCGGAGACCAAAGGTTATGAGCACCGGAGCGTGTCGGACCCGAAGACCGAGCAGGTAACCTTAGGGCCCCAGATCGCGTTCAACGAAGTTCTGAAAGTCAACACCGGGCTGGTGCGTTCCTACCTTCGCTCGCCTGACCTGGTGACCGAGTACCCAATGCTCCCCAACCGGGCGAACTCGGATATTGCCGTGATGTATCTGCGCAACATCGCCAACCCAGTCTTGGTGCAGGAAGTGCTGCGGCGCATCCAAAGCATCCGGACAGACTATATGTTTGAAAGCGGCCGGCTGGAGCAGTTCATCGAAGACTTCCCCTATAACCCCATCCCCCAAACCATGCGGACAGAGCGCCCGGACCGGGTGGCCGGTTCGCTGCTCGAGGGGCGGGTAGCCATCTTCACCACTGGCAGTCCCTTTGCCCTGGTGGTCCCGATCACCATGGCTTCTTTGCTACAGACAGCGGAGGATTATTATCTCCGCTGGCCCCTTGCTGCTTGGCTGCGCTCAATCCGGCTGGTGTCGGTGGCCTTTGCGCTGCTTTTGCCCGCATTTTATATCTCAATCGCGAATTTTCACCAGGAGATGATCCCGACCGACCTGATTTTGGCGATCACGGCCGCCCGGGATTCGGTGCCTTTCCCGACCCTGGTGGAGCTAATGCTCATGGAGCTATCCTTTGAACTCATCCGGGAGGCCGGCATCCGTGTGCCGGGGGTAATCGGTCCGACCATTGGTATCGTCGGCACTCTGATCCTCGGGCAGGCGGCGGTGGAAGCAGGCATCGTCAGCCCTATCCTGATCATCATCACGGCGGTAACCGGTCTGGCCTCTTTCGCCATTCCCAACCTCTCGGCGGCCATGGGGTTTCGCATCACGCGCTTTTTCTACATTTTCCTGGCCGGGGCATTCGGTTTTTTTGGCATCGCCGCCGGCTTGTTTGTTCAGCTCTGCCTAATGTGCCGCATGACTTCTTTTGGCGTTCCGATGATGGCCCCGCTGGGGCCTGCCTTGCGGCGCTCCCCGGATATTCTGCTGCGGGGTTTTGTCTGGCAGCAGGAGCGGCCGCCGGATGAACTGCAGGCGGGGGTCCGGCGGCGGCAACCGCGAATCAGCCGGGGCTGGATCAAGCCATACATCAAACCTGGCGGAGAGGGGGACCAGAGGAATGACTAGGCCGGAAATCGGCTACCGGGAAACGGTGGCCGTTTTGACCATCAGCATTGTGACGAAGGTGTTTCTCTCCCGTCCTTCTCTCATGGAGGCGGCGGCGGGCAGCGCCGCCTGGATGGCGGAACTGGTGGCAGTTCTGTTCACCGCCGCTTTCTTTTGGCTCTATGTCTGCGTTCTGGAGCGTCACCCCGGAAAAACCATCAACCAAATCGCCCGGATGGCGGGGGGACCCTGGGCTGAAGCTATCCTGGGTGGTTATCTGGTTATCCTTTTGCTTCTGGCTTATGCCAGCCCGTTGCGCGAGTTCAGCGAGAACATGATTATGAATGCTCTGCCGGGAACCCCTCCCAGCGCGGTGATGCTGGTCTTCACCGTCTGCATCGCCTACGCCACTTACTTGGGGCTCCCGGCCATTGCCCGGGCCTGTACTCTGTACTACTCGACCATCATCGGAGCGGTGCTGCTCATCCTGGTCCTGACCGTGGATAAGTGGAATGTTGACTTCCTCTTTCCCTTGCTGGGCAAGGGGGCCGGCCCCATCGTTTGGGGCGGTGTCCGCATGGCCGGGGGATACGCCGATGTGCTTGTCCTGGGGATGCTCACCCCGTTTATCAGCCAGCCCAAAATACTGCGCCGGGCGGGGCTGACTAGTCTGCGGGTCGCCTTTCTGCTCTTTGCGGTGGTGCTCCTGGTGGATACCATGGTGATGAGTTCGGTAATCGGCGAAGAAGCGTATATGGCCCTGTTCCGCCTGGCGCGGTCGGTCTACCTGGGCCGCTTCCTCCAGCGGGTCGAGGCGCTGTTCGTCCTTGTCTGGGGGATCAGCGCTATGCTACGCCTGTCGGTTGGACTGTATTTACTAACCGTCACTCTGGCCCGGACCCTGCACCTCCCGGATTACCGGCCATTCATCCTGCCGTCAGCGGTACTATTGTACACTATAGCGTTTATTCCTGAAGACCTGCCCACGGTTTATTATCTGAGCAGCGTGATCACCCAGACCACCACCTGGGTGACTGTGGTTTTACTGCCCGTAGCGGTTTTTATGCTCGACTTGCTTGGCCGGAAGCAGGGAGGTGACCGCCATGCCAAAAGCAACGCTTAAGCGGTACCTGGCGGTCTTGCTACTGGCCGCCAGCTGCTGTTCTGTAGCCGGATGCTGGAGCAGCAACGAGCCTGATAATCTAGCCTATGTCCTGGCGATTGGTCTCGATCGGGGCGAGCAAAACCGGGTCCGGGTGACCTATCTGATCGCCAATCCGGCGGTGATCAGCGGTCAAGCCTCCTCGGGGGAAAAATCGGTCGTGACCACGGTGGAGGGACCGAGCTTTTATGCCACATTGAACATGGCCAACACCTATGTGGGCCGGCGGTTGACCATTATCCATAGCAAGCTCCTGCTATTTTCCGAGGAAATGGCCCGTTCCGGGCTGGTTGGGAACTTTGCCCCGGCCATGGGTACCTGGCGGGAGCTCCGGGGGATGATGTATATGGCGGTAGTGGCTGGCAAGGCGGCGGATGCCATAGAAGCCATCAAGCCGTTATTGGAGACGAATCCGGCCAAGTATATCGAGCTAGTGACCGACAGCGGCAAGCACACCGGTTATGTCCCGCCCATTCAGCTCGTCCCGGACTTTTACTCCACTATGAGCCTTGATGGGATTGAGCCCATTGCGATCCTGCTTGGGCCAAACCGAAATCAGCTGGAAGGCGCTGAATCCCAGGGCCAGAACAGCGGCAGCGACGGACCGGATGGCCAAAGTGCGGGCAGTAAGACGGATTTTATCAATGCCGGGGCTTATGTCCCCTGGACCCTGCCTCGCTCCGGCGGGGTAGAATACGGCGGTATGGGGGCAGCGGTATTCCGGTCTGCGACCATGGTCGGGATTATGAATGGGGCAGAGGTTCGTGCCTGGATGGTGCTGCGGGGGAAATTCGTCACTGGGGTACTCGCCATCCCCGATCCTCTGCAGCCAGAGGCGAGTGTAGTCATCGATCTGACGGAGGGAAGGGAGCCGGAAATAAAGGTTCGCCTGGAGCGAGGCAAGCCAATCATCTCTATCCATACTACTTTGGAGGGGGATATCAGTGGGGTGCAAAGTACGATTGACTATATGCATCCGGACAAACAGCCCATCCTGGAAGAAGCGGTACGGGGGTTTATCGAGCAATCCCACCTGGCTTTGATCAAGAAAAGTCAGGAGGAGTGGCGCAGTGATGTTTTCGGCTTTGGGCTGCGGGCGAGGCGGCTTTACCTGACTCAGGACCAGTGGAAGGAGGCCCACTGGGATAAGCTGTATCCGGAAGCAAAAATCGCGGTCACGGCAGAGTTCCATCTCCGGCGTTCCGGGCAGACGATAAAAATCATGCCTATTATGAATCCGGAGAAAGGGGTCGAGGAGGGGGATAACGATTGATCTTCCGGGCTTCCTGGCTCGCGGTCTTCATTATTCTCTACGGCAGCCTGCACCTGGTGAACTACGGACGATGGGCCGGGAAGCTGGGGAACCGTCGGGGCGCCGTGGGTCTGTACCTCTATGCCATCATTGCCTTGGCCGTACCCATATACTACCTGGTGCGGGCTAGCCTCTAAGCGCTGAACTTACCGGTTTGCCCATTGCCCGGAATCTGGTATAATAGTAATATTGGTAAAGGGGGTTTGGAGTACCGACGCTCAGTTAGCGGAAAGCGGGGAGACCGGCATGAGCAAGGATCGGGAAAAGTTTTTCCATGGCGCCTTTGTTCTGACTGCAGCCGGGCTGATCAGCCGGTTGCTGGGGGCGCTCTACCGCCTGCCCTTGGCGAGCCTCCTGGGCGACGAAGGCATAGGGTTGTACCAGATGGCTTATCCCATCTATACGACGCTGCTCGCTCTATCTACTGCCGGCATCCCGGTGGCCATCTCCAAGCTGGTAGCGGAAAAGACGGCCCAGGGCAAAAAAGCCGGCGCTCTGCGGGTGTTTCGGATTTCGCTCCTCATCCTTACCGCAGCTGGCTTTGTGTTTTCTCTGGTTCTGTTTTTCGGGGCGGAGTTCATCGCCCGGCAGGTCCTGCGGGACCCCCGGGCTTATTACGCCGTGGTCGCCGTGGCCCCGGCCGTTTTCCTGGTAGCGGTGATGTCTTCCTACCGGGGATTTTTCCAGGGTTTGCAGACGATGGTGCCCACCGCCGTCTCGCAGGTGCTGGAGCAGGTGGTCCGGGTGGCGACGGTCTTTGTCCTGGCGGTCAGCCTTCTGCCTCGGGGGATTGAGTTCGCCGCCGGTGGCGCCACGTTCGGGGCGGCGACCGGCGCCCTGGCCGGCCTGGTTTTCCTGCTCGCGGTCTACTGGCGGGACCGGCTCACTCGGCTGCGTGAGGCGGCCGCCACCCACGGACAGGAAACCGAAACCAACTGGGAGATCATCTACCGCATCGGGGCCCTGGCGATCCCGGTGTCCATCGGGGGGCTGATTTTGCCGCTGATGCAGACCCTGGATACGATCATTGTCCCCAGCCGCTTGCAGGTGGCCGGATATAACGTCAGCGAGGCCACCGCGTTATTTGGACAGCTCACCGGGATGGCGGCGCCGCTCATCAACCTGCCTTCGATTTTTACCGTCGCTCTCTCCACCTCTCTGGTGCCAGCGATCTCCGAAGCCCTGGCGCTGAAAAACTTCCGCCAGCTGCGACAGGTAGCCTACGTCGGGATCCGCCTGACGGTTATGCTGGCCCTGCCGGCCATGCTGGGGCTGTACCTTTTAGCCGGGGAGATTTCCTTTATGCTCTACAAAAACGCCGCCGCCGGCATCCCCCTTGCGATTATGGCCTGGGGCGTGCTCTTTTTCTGCCTGCAGCAAACCTCCTCCGGTATCCTGCAGGGCCTGGGGCGGACCATCCTGCCGGTCCGGAATCTATTTATCGGCTGTCTCTTCAAAGTCTTCATCAACTACAGCCTCACAGCCGTGCCGGCCCTGGGGATCAGGGGCGCGGCCTTTGGCACGGTGGCCGGCTTTGTCGTGGCCTCCGGCCTGAATTTGTTTGAAGCCTGGCGGTACGTGGAGTTAAAGGCCAATATCCACGACCTTCTCACCCGCCCCCTCATCGCCGGCGGCGCCATGGCGCTTGCGGTGCGGGCTTCCTACCATTTGTTATACCGCGCGGCGGCGGTCTACGCCTTAAGCCCGCGCCTGCAGGTCAGCGCCGCCACCCTGCCCACCGTGCTCATCGGTGCGGTGGTCTACATCCTGGTTCTTTTTTTGGTGGGGGGCATCAGCCAAGCCGACCTCGAGCTGTTCGGTCTTTCAGACAGTAAAACGGCGCGGCTCTTAAAACGGGCCGGTCTGCTGAGGAGGTAGCACCCATGGGGAAGATCATAATTATCGGCTTAGGCCCCGGTTCGCCGGACGAGCTGTCTTTAGGGGCGCTCCGCCTGCTGCAAAGCGGCCGGGCGGTGTACCTCCGGACGGCGGTCCATCCGGTGGTGGCTTATCTGGTGGAACAGGGGGTAAGCTATCGGAGTTTTGACCATTTGTACGATACCGCCGCCACGTTTGAGGCGGTGTATATTTCCATTGCTGCGGAACTGGTGGAGCGCGCGGTCGCCGGGGAAGAGATCGTGTACGCCGTACCCGGTCACCCGGCGGTAGCCGAACAGTCGGTGCGCGAAACTTGCGCCCAGGCAGCGGCGGCCGGAGTCGCGGTTGAGGTCCGGCCCGGGGTCAGTTTCCTGGATACTCTTTTTTGCCGCCTGCCCTTTGACCCGGCGGACGGGCTGAAAGTGATCGATGCCCTGCAGACCGACCGGCAGCGGCCGGACCCGGCGGTGGCCAACATTATCGCCCAGGTGCACAACCAGCTCGTGGCCTCAGAAGTGAAGCTCCAGCTGATGGAGACCTACCCCGATGAATACCCCATCCGGGTCATCCGGGCGGGCGGGGTGAGCGGTGAAGAGCAAATCGTCACTATCCCCCTGTATGAACTCGATCGCCTCCCGTGGCTGGATCACCTCACCAGCGTCTTCGTGCCGGCGGCGGCGCCCGGGGACGCGGTGCTGAACCGGACTATCGAAGCCCTCACCGGAATCATGGAGCGCCTGCGCGCCCCGGAAGGCTGCCCCTGGGACCGGGAACAGACCCATGCAACCCTAAAGCCCTACCTCATCGAGGAAGCCTACGAAGTGGCCGAGGCGGTCGATTCCGGCGACCTTGAGCATCTCTGCGACGAACTGGGCGATGTCCTCCTCCAGGTTGCCTTCCACGCCCAAATCGCCCGGGAGAGCGGGGGCTTTGCGTTTGGGGATGTGATCGCCGGCATCGTCGAAAAGATGATCCGGCGCCACCCCCATGTCTTTGCGACGACCCAGGTAGCCAACAGCGCCGAAGTGCTGACCAATTGGGACAAAATTAAAGCCGGGGAGAACGGCGCCCGCCGGACCTCGGTCCTGGATGGCGTCCCGGCCCATTTCCCGGCCCTGATGAAAGCGAATAAACTCCAGGCCAAAGCGGCCAAAGTGGGCTTTGATTGGGACAGTATCGACGGCGCCCTGGCCAAGCTGCAGGAGGAGACGGCGGAACTCCTCGAGGCCCTGGCTCAGGCGGATCAGGCGAAGGTCGCGGAGGAGTTGGGCGATCTTTTATTCGCGGCGGTGAATGTGGCCCGCTTCGCCGGGGTCGAGCCGGAGACGGCCCTCCTGCGGACGGCCGCCAAGTTTACTGAGCGCTTCCGCCATATCGAAGTCAGCGCGGCAGCGGCCGGGAAGGTTTTGTCCAGGATGACCCTCCCGGAAATGGACGCCCTCTGGGACGAGGCCAAGGCTATCGCGCGGGAAAAGAAAGGCGGGAATGACGGTGCGTCTGGATAAATATCTAAAGGTCAGCCGGATTATCAAGCGGCGGACCGTGGCCAAGGAAGTCTGCGACAAGGGCCGTATCGCCGTCAACGGCCGGGAGGCCAAGCCGGGGGCCGAAATCAAGCCGGGCGATCAGCTCGTCATCAGCTTCGGCAAGAAAACCCTGGTGGTGGAGGTCCTCCTCACCCCGGAGACGGTGCGCGCCAGCGAAGCCCAGGACTTGTACCGGATCGTATCCGAAACTTACAAAGGGCCGGTGGACGAAGATTCCGACTGGTAAAACGGCAGGGATGGCGGGAAGCCATCCCTGTTTTGTTTTTGTGTATGGGAAGTATGAGCACAAACGGAATGACGGACGAGGGTAATAGCATTGCCAACAGTGACGCTTTGGCCAGTCAGAGACGGGCAGAGGGTAAGGGTTAAAACCAGCCAGACTTACTAAACGTCATTCCGAGGAGGCAGTGGGGGAGGAAAGCAGAGTTATCCGGGCCAACGCAGAGACCATGATAGATGGCGAATAGCCGGGGAAGGCAGGCCGAACGCGGCAATCTGGCCTCCCGTCATCCCCGCACCCACTCTATGGTGCAACGAAAGAGAAGCACCAAGACGAGATTGCCGCGCCGGTGCCTGACTGTCGACGGTGGGCAGAAGTGCTGCGTTTATTCAGTCAGAGTTTGGTTCACGTCATTGCGAGGAGGACTGCCGGACGGAAAAAGCAGGATGCCTGGGTCAGTTCAGAGTCCGGCGCTATGGCTGATAGGATGGGGGGGAAGGCAGGCCGACGCGGCAATCTGGCCTCCCGATCCCCGTTCTTTTTTTGTCGACAAAGAAAGCAAGGCGCTGGGTTTAGATTGACGCGCCGCGAGAACATGGCGGCTCGCAATGACGTGGTATAAGGGCTTCACCAACAGCGACGCTTTGGCCAGCCAGAGCCGGGCAGAGGGTAAAGGTAAAAGCCAGCCTGACCATGGGAAACGTCATTGCGAGTAGGCGTGGGAGGGAGAAGCAGGGTTGTCCGGGTTAACGCAGAGACCATGATAGATGACGAATAGCCGGGGGAGGCAGGCCGACGCGGCATTCTGGCCACCCGTTGGTTATCCGTTCTTCGGGTGGCACAAAAGGTACAAGGTTTACCATATTGCCGCGCCGACGTGAAAGCGTGTCGGCTCGCAATGACGTTATGGATGGAAAGCCTGCCGGCTCGTAGAGACGTAGTAAAGGACGTGCAGAACGGATTAGGCATAAACCCGCGGCGGGCGGCATAATTATGGAAGCAGACGATTTGGTCACGATCGGACCGTAAGGAGGAATAAGGGTGGAGGATAAACTCGGCAGCGCGGACTTTCGGCATCAGCTCACCCTCTCAAACCGCGAGAACGCCTCGATTAAGGGGGTCGGCCAGGTCATCAGCTTTGACGACGTCGAAATCGTCTTGGACACGGAAATGGGCGTGCTGACCATCAAGGGCGAAGACCTGCACATCAAGCAGCTCGACCTCGACAAAGGGATCATCACCATCGACGGGGCCGTCAAAGGGCTCGAGTACTCCGACAACACCCGGGGGCGGGGCGGCAAGGCCAAGGGGAAAGGCTTCTTCGAACGTCTGCTGAAATAGCTTCGGATGCGGCCGCAGCGGGCGAAAAGCGGGGTGGACGGATGCTGTCGCTGGATGTTCAGGTTCAGGCCTTCCTGGTCACCGTCGCCGCCGGTGCCGTGACCGGGCTGCTCTTTGATTTCTACCGTATCGGGCGGGGCATCGCCCGCCCCGGCTGGTTTCTCACCGGCCTGGGCGACCTGCTGTTTTGGTTCGTGGCGGTAGTCGTCGTCTTTTCCTTTCTGGTCTACGGCAGCTGGGGGGAAGTCCGCCTCTACGTGTTCATTGGCCTGGCCCTGGGGACCTGGCTCTATTACCGCCTGGTCAGCCGGCTGGTCCTTCGCTTACTGCTGGCCGTCCTGCACTTCTGCCGGCTGCTCCTGCACCGGCTCACCAATCTCGTCCGCTTCGTCACCCTGGGCCCTTACCGCTGGCTCCGTCGTTTGCTCCTGGCGGTCGGACGGGTAATCGGCCTGCCGTTTCAGCCGCTCCGCCGCTGGAGCCGGGCGGTCACCGCGGCCGGGAGAGAGAAACTCTCAGCTTGGTACGAGCGAAGAAAAAAATAGAAAGTTTCACCTGGCGGCAGGAGACCAGACGGCGGCGGCGAATAATTACAGAACTATTCTTTACCGGAAATTGCCAGATAACCGCACCCTACTCACCGGAAAAGGCAGGCTAGACCGATGACCCGACCACGCCCCCGCGCCCAGACCTCAGACCATATCCCCCGCATCGGACAGGCCCCCCGCCGGCGGCGCCGACCCAACCGCTGGCTGATGCTGGGCCTCTTGGCGCTGGGGGTTTATGTGCTTATCTCCTTTTCCGTCCAGCAGGTGAAGCTGTATCGGGTCGGGCGTCAAATCGCCCTGGTGCAGCAGGAAATTGCCCAGGAACAGGCGCGTCAAGCCGAACTGCAGCAGCAGGTGGATGCGCTCCAGACCGACGAATACGTGGAACGGGTTGCCCGCGAAAAACTCGGCCTGGTCAAACCGGGCGAAATTCCCTACGTTGCGGTTCCCGCCGGCGCGGGGAATTAGTGTCTTGACTGGTTTTCGGCGGTGGTGTATAATTCTACAATAAGCACAGCTCTTTAGAATGCGGCGGGGAGGTCTTTTGGAATAATGGCTCTGGCTTTGGGCAGTATTGTCGAGGGGACCGTTTCGGGGATCACTAATTTTGGCGCTTTTGTCGAGCTGCCCGGCGGGCAGGTGGGGTTGGTGCACATCTCGGAGATCGCCGACGCCTATGTCCGGGATATCCGGGAGTACCTGAAAGAAAAAGACAAGGTCAGCGTCAAAGTTATTTCCGTTGATGGCAAAGGGAAAGTCGGCCTCTCCATCAAGCAGGCGCAGAGCAATCGTCCCAGCCGGAGCTTAGAGAGCATTAAAGCTTCCCGGATGTCCTTCGAAGACAAAATGACCAAGTTCCTCAAAGAGAGCGAAGAAAAACAGACCGACCTCCGGCGCAGTACCGATGCCAAGCGCGGCGGCCGCGGTTCACCCCGCCGGTCCGACGGCGATTAATCGTCAGTTAAGAGCATTCCCCCGCGGAATGCTCTGTTTATTCATTTGGAATGTCATAATCGGGAGGAATCACCATGCCCGTTTTCGCCGCCATCGATATCGGCACCATCTCCACCCGCCTGCTCATCGCCCGGGTGGAGGCCGGCAAGCTCACTCCCTTGCAGCAGGCCCTGATTATCACCCGCCTGGGGGAAGGGGTTAGCCGAACCCATAACCTCAGCCCCGCCGCCGTGGAGCGGACGGTGGCCGTACTGCAGGAATACCGCCGCCTGGCGGACGCCCACGGTGCCGAGCGTATCGTCGCCGTCGCCACCAGCGCCGTCCGGGACGCCGAAAACGGCGACGAGTTTTGCCACCGGGCTCTGGAAACAGCCGGTATCACCGTCCGGGTAATCGCCGGCGAAAAGGAAGCCGCCCTAAGCTTTGCCGGCGCCTGGCGGGGGCTTGACGCACCGGCGGATTCGCTCGCGGTAGTCGATGTCGGTGGTGGCAGCACCGAACTCATCGGCGGCACCGGCGCCGGCATCCGGCATCTGGTCAGCGTCGACGCCGGGGCTGTGCGCATGACTGAGGGGTACCTGCACGCCGACCCGGTTGACTCTACCGAGTATGCCGCCATGACCCGGCGGGTGCAGGAGTTGCTCGCCCCCGTGACCCAAACGGTCAACCGGGCCGGATTTGCCACCTTGGCCGGCGTCGGCGGCACCGCCACCACCATCGCCGCCGTCAGCCAGGCGCTTTTTCCCTATGACCCCGCTAAAACCCACGGCTATGTTCTCACGCGCCAGGAGCTTGAGCGCATAATAGCCGATCTCGCCGGGAAGACTATTGCAGAGCGCCGGCAGGTGCCCGGCCTCCAGCCCGAGCGGGCCGACCTGATCGTGGCCGGGGCGGCGATCATCCGCGCAGTCATGGCCGCCGGGGGCTGGGACCGGCTCACCGTCAGCGAAGCCGATATTCTGCACGGCTTGATATGGAATGAAATGGAAAATGGCGCTTAAGTGGCCAAATTCGTCCCTGGCAGCAGTATGATCAAGCGAAAAACATAATTTTACACTTGACCATTGCCGGCCGATGCTATATAATAGGTTGTGCTGTAGAAATCATTTTCGTCGCGGGGTGGAGCAGTCCGGTAGCTCGTCGGGCTCATAACCCGGAGGTCACAGGTTCAAATCCT
>CAZHIT010000019.1:8686-17075 GCA_964533125.1 uncultured Candidatus Sumerlaeota bacterium | reverse complement strand
GAGCGCTCGCGGTTGTAGTCCCGCAGCAGCGGGTGAGGACCCTGACCCCGGCCGGCGCCGCCCCAGCCCAGGGGGAAATGCGCGTGAAAGTCGATAATCCGCAATCCCTGAAAGCTCAATCTTCACCCTCCCAACGGGTCCGGCGGACCCGCGTTTCATCCGTTGTCTCCTGATGGCCAATCTGATCCCCGGCCAGGGCCAGCGCGCCGTAAACCCCGGCATCGGTCCCAAGTTTAGCCGGTAGAATCGCGATCTGCTCTACCGGCACCAGCTTCACCCGGCGGCGTACTATTGCCTTGATACCGTCGATCAGGGGTGGGCCGATCCCGGCCACCCCGCCGCCGATAATCACCGCTTCCGGACTGAGCAGGGTCAGCACATTGCCGATGCCAATTCCGAGGTACTCAATCGTCTCGGCCAAAATCCGGGATGCGAGCGGGTCGCCGTTTGCCGCCGCCTCGCCGACCATCCGGGCAGTAATCCGATCTGGATCACCCCCGGTTAAAGCCAGCAATGGTTCTGATCCACCTTGGCGCAAGCCTTCCCGCGCTCTCCGGGCAATAGCCGGTCCGGACGCCAGCGCCTCGAGACAACCGTTATTCCCGCAGTTGCAGCGGCCCCCGTCCGGAATGATAGTCATGTGCCCCAGTTCTCCGGCGCCGCCCCCCATCCCGGTCAGCAGCCGGTGGTTAATAATCACCCCGCCGCCGATCCCGGTCCCTAAGGTCAAATAAACCAGGTCGGCAAAACCCTGGCCGGCGCCATAGCGGTGCTCGCCCAGGGCGGCGGTGTCGGAGAGCCCCTGGTCCCGGGAGATTGCGTCCCAGCGCTCCAGGATCCCCAGCCGCCGCGCCGCTTCCGCCCGCTGCCGCTCGGAGCAGGTATCCATCGTGGGCGGCGGTGTTGGCATCGTTTTCGAGGTAAGCCGGACAATCCAGCGCCCCGGCAATGGCTTCTTGCAGGGGGAAGTACCACCACCCCGGCAGATTGGGCGGGTTCAGCACCAGCCCGGCAGTCGTATCCAGCGGTCCGACGCAGCCGATACCCACTCCGGCCAAATCCCCCGGATCCGCTCCGGCGGCCGCCATTAAACCCTGCACCGCAGCGGCTATCAACCGTACTCCCTGTACCGGGTCCGGCGGAGTTGGCAGTTCACCGCGATGCAGCAAGCCCTGCTCCGTCTCCCCCAGACCCAGGGCGATCTTGGTTCCGCCGATATCGATACCCACCAGGTATTTTCTTTCCGTCCAAACCGCCAACCAAGTGTCGCCTCCTTTCGGTCGCTATCGGCAACATTAAGGTTATTCTGCACTCCTCCCGGTTTTCCTATCACCGGGCGGAGATAAGTTCGTACCCCGTCCCTGGCCCGACACCAAATCTTCGTCTGAACTACCGCACCGGCAGGAAAGACGGCCCCCTATCGCCAATTATCCCCCTGGAGGTGTTGTATATGCCGGTTAAATTAGGAATCCTCACGATCGGGCAGACCCCTCGCCCCGACTACGAACAGGCTTTTCGTCCCTGCCTCCCCCCCGACGGGGAGATGATCATCGTCGGCGCTCTCGATGACCTCACCCTGGCCGAAATCCAGGCTTTACCCCTTCCAGAAGGAGCCGAATCCCTGGCCACCCTCAGCCGGGAAGGCGTATCCCTGACTGTGGCCGCTGACGAAATCCATCACCGGATGCCGGCTAAACTCCGCGCGCTGGAAGAACAGGGGGTCAGTACGGTCGTCGTCGGCTGTACCGGCGATTTCTCCTTCCTGACCGCCTCCATTCCCCTGCTGCTGCCTAGTATCATTCTCACCAAAACGGTCACCGCCGTCGCCGCCGGGCAGAAAATCGTCGTCGTCATTCCCCTCGCCGGGCAGGCCGACACGCTGCGGCCCCGGTGGGAGGCCGCCGGTTTCGACCCTGTCTTCCATACCGTATCGCCCTTCAGCTCGGCCGAGATCCTCGCCGCTGCCGGCCGGGCCTGCGCTGCCGAACACCCGGCCCTCATCGTCCTGGATTGCATGGGCTTCAGTCAGGCAGCCAAAGAAGCTATCCGGGCCGCCGCCGGTATCCCGGTCGTCGCCGCCCAATCCCTGCTGGCCCGCGTTACCGCTGAGCTGGTGGGATAGACCCAACGCCATGTATAGCGCCCGGACGGGAATAAACCCGGTCCGGGCGCTTGGCTGTGCTTCGCTTTTCTCTTGGGTGGACGAACCTTGAGCCGCATACGCCCTGGCCCTCTGCCTTCTCCCCTTGGTTTAACCGCACACATCCACCCAGGTACCCTTAGTCACCGCCGCCAGCCTGTCCACCGCAATCGCCACCGCCGAGTTAGGCGAGCCGCCGGCCGGGTAGACCACGTCGTACTCCCGCAGTGATATGTCCAGGTACACCGGCAGAGGTTGCTTCATCCCGAAAGGGCAGACCCCGCCCACCGGATGACCGGTGATCTCCACCACTTCTTCCGGCGCCAGCATTTTCGCCTTACAATGAAAGCAGTCCTTGAACTTCCGGTTGTCGATCCGGGCGGTCCCTTTGGCCAGAATGAGCACATCCTGATCTTTCAGGTGAAACGACATGGTTTTGGCAATCCGGCCAGGTTCCACCCCCAGGGCCGCCGCCGCCAGTTCTACGGTCGCGCTGGACTGCTCCGTCTCGATCACCCGCAGCTCCGGGAATTCGGCCGCAAACTGCTGCTTAACGCTCTCCAGGCTCATGCTTGTCCCCCCTGTATCTGCCTGGGTCCGGTAATCTCCTCCGAACCCGGTTCTAGACAATGCTTACCTATTATGCTATGATAATACAAGAATCATCCAAAGGCAAGGAGCACAAGCGAAGGAGGATGACCGTGCGCACAACGCATCAGATAATGATCGCCGATTCGACCCGCTTAGACAACATTGCGTCGGGTAGCGTCCATTTGGTGGTCACTTCACCCCCCTACCCGATGATCGCCATGTGGGACGAGGGTTTTGGCCGCCAGGATCCCCGGATCGGGGCCGCGCTCGCCGCTAACGACGGCCGCACCGCCTTCGCCCTGATGCACGAACGGCTGGACCTGGTCTGGGCCGAGGTCGCCCGGGTGCTGGTCCCCGGCGGAATCGCCTGCATCAACATCGGCGACGCCACCCGTACCATCGGCGGCGTCTTTCAGGTCTACGCCAACCACGCCCGGATTATCCAGGCTTTCACCCGCTTAGGCTTAGTTATGCTGCCCGAGATCATCTGGCGCAAACCCACCAACGCCCCAAATAAGTTCATGGGCTCCGGGATGCTGCCCCCCGGCGCCTATGTAACCCAGGAACACGAATACATACTCATTTTCCGCCAGGGTGGTAAGCGCACCTTCCCCGACGCTGAAGCCAGGGAGAACCGGCACAAGAGCGCCTATTTCTGGGAAGAACGGAACCAGTGGTTTTCGGATATCTGGGACATGCGGGGAACGCGGCAAACTCTGACGAGCACCGAAACCCGCGCCCGCAGCGCCGCCTTCCCGCTTGAGATCCCCTACCGGCTGATCAATATGTACTCGGTTAAGGGCGATACCGTTCTGGACCCCTTCCTGGGTACCGGCACTACCTCGGTCGCCGCCCTGGCCGCCCAGCGCCATAGCCTCGGGGTGGAACTGGACCCCGGTCTGCGGGAGACAATCCTGGCTAATCTGACGACATCCCTTCCATTCATCCAAACCTATATTCGGGAGCGCATAGATCGCCACCGGGCCTTTGCGGCGGCGCGCACCGAAAGCAGCGCCGCCCCCGGCTACACCAATGGATCCCTGGGTGTGCCGGTCGTAACCGCGCAGGAAGTCGCCCTGACCTTTTCGCCCCCCACCGGCATCACCCGGGTAGATGATTTGACCCTGGCGGCGGATTATGCCCCGCTCGGTGCTGACGCCCCCGCTGTAACGTAAACGGAGGGAGCAAACTCCCCCCGCACCGGCCCCGGCCGGCAAATCAGCACCCTCAGCCGTGCTCCCCGATAACGGCCGGCAATCCCGCCGCGCGCAGCATCAGCGTCGCGGTCAGAATCCCGTATCGTACCGGATCATATTCCACTTCCAGTCTCTGCCGGGTAAGGTCGGAGGTCACTTCGTATAGTCCCGGCAGACTGGTCAACACCTGCCGGGCGATCTCGGCCCCGGCCGCCGTCAGGCCCCGGATACTGATGATCTGTCGTGTGGTTTCGGCCATCGTTTCCCGCTGCCCCCTGTTTTGACCGCGAGCGCCCGGAACTCCCGGGCGCTCGCGCCTTTTGGACCCATCCGGGCAACCGCCCGGATTAGCTGCACATTCAGTTGCGGGTGGCAATGCGGGCGTAATAGCCACCTGCCTGCAGGCGGTCCCGCAGGTCAAACAGGCTGACCCGGCTCGAATCGTAGGTCAGGGTAATCCACCCCTGTCCCAAGTCGACCTCTGCCCCGCAGACCCCGGCCACCGCGCCAAAGAGCGCCCGGATTTTGTCCGGATCATCTAGCTTCAGGTTTTTGACCGTGAGCACCCGCCGCTTAACCGGCCCTGTCCCCACCGCTTTCTTGTACTGCTTGATCGCTTTATCCCGCACCTAACCCACCCTCACTTTCACCGGCAAAAAAGAAACCCGGATGAGCCGGGCATCTTCTTAGCCTCGTTTAGCCTAACAGTCGCAATCGCGCCGGCCGCAGACGAGGATGTCTTCCATCTTGGCCAGTTTATCGGTAACATCGGCGAACACAGTGATTTCAGCGCAAGTACCGGGGCCTTCCGGGTTGGGAATGCACTCATCCCGGTTGGGATCGGTGGGATCCGAGTTAATACCGGAGCAGCGGGCGCCCAGTTCCACTTCGTAGCGGATATTCCGGACGCAGATTTCCGACTGGTCCACTTCATTGAGGAATTGCTCCGGGGTAAGCGGCGGGCAGAATTCGTCCAGAGTAATCTCCCGGGTATACTCGATATCCCGGAAGGTCTCCAGGCAGAACCGCTCTTCGGCGCCGGCAACATTGTTGCTACCTCTCGATCCATTCACGGGAATGACGGAGCAAAGAGCCCGGTAGATCACCACGATGTCAAAGCACAGATGGATTCTGACCCGGCTGGTGCACAGGAACTCTTCCCAGCTCCGCAGGTTGCGGACCCGCACATCTTCGACGCAGGTTACCGCGCCGGCTTCCTCACACTCGCCGCTGCAGCCGCAGACTTCCGGGTTCAGGCAGAATTGCCGGCCGTGGACGACACCGTACTCATCCACATAGCCCATGATGACCTCATCCCGCTGGGTACTCTTGGCTTTGACTACCTTGACAAAGATGTCAATACACTCTTGCGCGCATTCAAAGCAGCCATTGGTCATACTTTTCCCCCCTCTTTCAGTGTTTCCTCCCACCCGCCGCCGGGTCGTACCCGCAGCAGGGGTCCGATTTCAAAATATCATATTCCACCCGGGGAAAAAGTGTGTCTGACCCAAGGAGACAAAAGCAAAATCCCCGGTACCGGAATCATTGGTTCCGGGTCACGGTGTGACGGCGGAACCAGCTGAAAGGACCGTCGCTCTCACCCGGCCCGGGCTTGGTTGCAGCCGCTGCGGCCAGTTGCCCCTGCAAAGCTGCTGCTTCCCTTGCTTTGACGTCCAAAGCTTGCTGCAAGGCGGCCATTTCGGCCCTGAGTGTCTCATTTTCGGCCCGGAGCGCCTCATCCCCGACCCGAAGCGCCTCAATCTCAGCCATTAGTGTCCCGTTTTCGGCCTGGAGCGCATTTTTCCCAATGACCGTGTCCTGGAGGCACACCTGGAGCATCTCCTTTTCCTGCGTCAGGCGATCATATTGCGCTTGCTGGTCTTCCAGATTACGGTTGGCCGTCTGCAGTTCCTCCGCCAGCTTTTTAGCGGCACTGTCCGGGGTAAACAGTTGGAAGGCCATCGGTTTACCTCCTTCCAGGATGGTTTGCCGTCCACCCATGCGGGCCGGGCGTTCACCCCGCCAGCCTGCCGGCGCTTCTTTTCCCACCTTCGTCGGCCGCCCTTCCGGCCGGGACGCGACCGTACCATCCCGCTTTTCCGCCGCCGCCGTCACCTCGGCCGAACCGGCGGCGGCTTCCGCCAGCAGCGCTTGCCGGACCGCCGCTTCCATAGCCGCCAATAGCGGCCGGGGTAACCGATCCAGCGGCAGGTTGACGCCTTCCGCAGCATCGCTGCCCCAATCACCCCACAGACCGGCTGAATGTGCCTTCCCGGCCTTCGTCTCCGGCTCAAGGATCTGCGGCCACTTGCGGCCCAACTCCCCTTCACTCACAACCGGCAAAACTGCCACCTCCTCTTCCCTCGCCAGACTAACCTGAACCTCTGCGGTCACGACCACCTGCAGGCAGCTCCCCGCCGGCCGGATCCGGCAATCCCACTCCCGGAGGTGGGTAAACGCCTGGAATCCCGGCGCTTCGCTCCCTGCCGGCAGGCGGAAAGCAGTCAGCGGCGTCGTCACTTCCCTTTCCTCCCGAACCGCCCAGAGGAAGCATTGCTCCCGCCCACCCAGCGACTGCCGGCAGAGTGCCGCCAAACCAAAGCGGACGAAAGATCGAACCCGGACGGAGTCAACGGTGGCATGGATCTTACCCGGAAGCAGATACAAGGCCAGAACCTGGCAATCACCCGTGCTCACCCCGGCCGGCCAGGGGTACTCGTCCGGGCAGACCCGCCCCTGGCGGTCCCGGTGCCCCATCAGCAGTACCTCCGGGCGGAGAACCGCACCCTGCCGGACCAGAGCGGTGATCGTTTTTCCGGTATCGGTTGCGTTACTCATTCGACGATCCTCCTCCCGCCTGGCCTGCGCCAATCCGTTCACTACTGCCATTATATGCGGCCGGGACAGTATGGTGCATTTGTCCCGGCGTGTCCTGACTTACCTGGCCGTGATGCACTATTCTTTTCCGGCAGTCAGTACAGACCTCTGTCTGACGCGAAAAAGCCCCCGGTGGGGCTGACCGATGGCTGCACCGGTCGGCCCCTTAGGGGGCATATCTCTTTTGCGGACTATGTGGGTCAGTCTATTTGCCGATGAACATCTGGGTGAACATTTTCCCGTAAGGACCGCCATCCACGATGCCAATGCCGATATGCGTAAAGCTGGCGCTGAGGATGTTAGCCCGGTGACCGGGACTGTTCATCAGGTTGGTATGGGCCCGATCTACGGTGCCGGCGCCGGCCAGATTTTCCCCAGCGGACCGGTAGGTGATACCGGCTTGGCGCATCATGTCAAAAGGTGAACCATACACCGGCGAAATATGGTCAAAGTACTTGTTGACGATCAGATCTTGGCTTTTTTGACGGGCCAACTGCACCAGGCGCATATCCACGGTCAGAGGCGAGAGGCCTGCCTTCAACCGCTCACCGTTTACCAGGTCGACCATCTTCTGCTCGTCCGAAGAAAGACCCGGGGTCGGTACCGGGGTTGGAGTCGGAGTCGGCGTTGGAGCAGGCGTAGGTGTAGGTGTTGGCGTTGGCGTCGGAGTCGGAGTCGGGGTTGGAGTCGGTGTTGGCGTCGGAGTCGGGGTCGGTTTGATTCCGAACGCCTTTTCGTCGAATTTCACCTTGATGAGATTGTAGGTCACCGTATCGAGCCGGCCGCTCGCCGTCAAGCCGTTGGCCGATTGGAACCGGCGAATCGCCGAAGCGCTGATCAGGTTGCCGGGGTAGTTCGAATGGTACCCCAGGTACTCCAGCATTTCCTTGACGGTATACGTCTTGCCTGGAACCGGCCCCGGTGCAGGAGTAGGTGTTGGTGTTGGCGTTGGGGTCGGGGTCGGCGTTGGTGTCGGGGTCGGCGTTGGTGTTGGCGTCGGGGTCGGCGTTGGCGTTGGTGCCGGGGCCGGCAACGCTGCATACTTGGTCTTAATCAGTTCATAGGTCGCGGTATCAATCCTTCCGGTTGCCGGCAGACCGTTTGCGGTTTGGAACTGCTTGACCGCAGTACCGCTGATCAGACTGCCGGACAGGTTGGAGTGGTAACCCAGGGTTTCCAGCATCTGCTTAAGAGAAACCGAACCGGAACTGGCCGGCACGGCTGAGTGTACGCTGATACCGGCGGAAAACAGCATGGTACAGACCAGGAGCAGGACGATTCCTTTTCGGGCAGTAAACATTTTTCTCCTCCCCAATGTTTCTGTCTTTCTGCGGTAATCCTTAGCGGCGGGCTCCGAAACGCGCTTTCCCCCTTTTTCCAACCAGATTATGTAGAAGTAACGGATAATTATGTCAAGTTAGTTCATTATACCACGATCATCTTCTACCGACAACCCGGATAACCTGCCAATATATTCCATCCACATTCTCCCCCCGGACAGTCTCTTGTTCCCTTTCTCTTCGCTTCGGCGGCGCAAACTGTTGTCATTGGCAATAAGATGGAGCATGGAATCTTGCATTGATGA
>CAZHIT010000019.1:1425-8676 GCA_964533125.1 uncultured Candidatus Sumerlaeota bacterium | reverse complement strand
AGGGTGAACCAATGGTCACGGCGGTTATACCGGCCTGCAACGAAGCCAAGCACATCGCCCGGGTTATTGATTCAGTTGTCCAGACGGAGGTGGAGCGGATTCTGGTGGTCGTCAACGGCAGCACCGATGGGACCCTGGAGGCGGTTACTGAGCACCGGGAACCCAGAGTAACCGTGCTGCATTTCGCTGCCCGTCTGGGCATCGATCTGCCGCGGGCGGTGGGCGCCTGGTTTGCCGCCCGCGAACACCCGGGAACCTGCCTCTTCGTCGACGGTGACATGAGCGGGGTGATCACTCCAGGCCTAAACTCCCTGCTCTCCGCTATCCAAAACGGGGCCGACATGGCCCTCACCGACTGCTATCTCACCCCGCCACGGATCCAGGGCCTCGCCAAAGACGTGATCCGCTTTCGTGAACGGTTGAACTCTGCCTTAGGGCTCACCGACCAGCTTGGTCTGGCCATCCCCTCCCACGGCCCGCACGCCGTCTCCGCCCGCTTTCTCGCCCGGATCCCCCTGGTCGATATCGCTGTTCCTCCTGTTTCTCTGGCCGGAGCCGTCCGGGAAGGAATGGAGATTACCGTCAGCGCTGCCATCGACCACCGGGACCTTGGCTCACCCTTAAAACAGTACCCCCACTCCCGCCTGATCGCCGACACCATCATCGGCGACTGCATCGAAGGAATCCGCCTTAGCTGCGGCGAGCCGCGCGACCGGGTCTGGGAAGGGCGTACCTATTTGGGTTATCACCCGGAGCGCCGCTTTGACCTGCTGCAGCGGCTGATGGAAAAACAACAGGACGGACTGCTCACCGTCATCCGTCCTGTACCTTACTGATCCACTGCCCGCAAAGGACATTTCATGGCCACGCCCTTCGGACCGAACTTAGGGGCGCTTCCTTTTTGCGCACAGACTACCTGATCACAATCATCCGGCCGCTTCGGTCAATCGTCCCCCGCTCTTCCATCCGGCGCAGCACCTGGCTCAAGCGGGCTATCCGCAGACCGGTGGCGTTCCGGATTTCCTCCAGAGTGAGCCCCGCCGGGGTTTGCCGCAGCGCCTGCAGGACCAGCGTTTCTTCACTGCTCACTGGAGGAGCGGCAGCAACCGACGGCGGCGGCGTTGCTCTCGACAGCGATTCGCTCCCGGCCGGTGCGCTCAGCCCGGCCAGGGCTTTCGCCGGCGTGACCGTTTCCGCCAGGTCAGGAGAGGTACTCCCCGAAGGACCTGGTTCTGGTGCTGGAGCCGGCTCGGGCGCAGCCTCGGCTTGCGGCTCTGGCTCAGGCTTAACCTCGACCGGTAGTACCAACGCCGATGCCTCCCCAGTTCCCGCTGGCGGCGGTTCCGGCTCTGCACCGGCTGGCGGTTCCGGCTCCGGCGCTGAGACGTCTGGTTTGTCGGCGACAATCACAGCTGTTTCTGCCGCCGGGTACTGAGCCGGTTCTCCGGCTGGTTTCTCCACCACCGGCGCTTCTTTTGTCGTCGTCGGGAGCCCGGCCGCTTCCGCTCCGCCGAGTAAATCCCCCGCACCTGCGGCATCCGGCTCCGCATCTTTCGGTTTCTCTGCCTCACCTTGAGATGAAACTCCGGCCGGAGCCGCGGTTTCCGCCGCAGTACCGGGCTTTTCTTCCAGCCGGCAGTAATCGACCAGAGCCAGATTATCGTCCAGGCGAACCTGGTAATAGTTGAATCCGGGAAGCACCACCCGGCTGCGCCACCCCCGGCGCTTTTCCATGACCTCCACCCCGACCTCCCAGCCGTCGCTCAGACGCCGGACGGTAGTAATATTGACAATCCCCCGCAATTCGCTCTCCAGCACGGTTTGCGTCTTGCTGATCACCTGGTCGATACTCATCGCCACTCCTCCCGCTCCTTGGGCAGACTATCCCTGCCCTATATGTATGCGGCGGAGGGAGGCGAATAGACCGGTACCGGGCATAAACTCAATCCTTCCGGGCCCAAAGGAGGCGGCCGGCGGCAAAGGTCGCGATGATCCGGCCCTGGTTCGCCAGATGGGAGAGGTGGGCGCTGACCGAGCCGGATACCAGATGGTATTGTGTCGGGTTCAGTTCGATCTGATGGGCGACCGCCAGGGCCGCGACCAGGTCCTCTTTGCTTTGGGGCTCAGCCAGCCGGTCCAGCAGTTCGGCGCTGATTTGTTCCAGGCGCTCCCGGTTGGCGCGGAGCGTGGCGGCTATCTCCGTCTCCAGGGTGCCGTGTCCAGGCAGGTAGAATGCGTAATCCATCCCCGCTAGATATCCGAGTGTCGCCAGAGCGGTGGTGACATCGGCGAAATACGGGACATAGTATTTCTCCAGGGTCGCCGGCGGGAAATAGGCATCGCCGGTAAACAGCACTCCATCCGGGGTCGCCACCCCGATCAAGCCTGGGGCGTGGCCGGGTAATGCCACGATCCGCAGACCATCAATGACCTCCTCTGCCTCCACCACCTGCCCTACCCGGCTGGGTTTGGCCTGGAGGAATTTACTCTGCAGTTCCTTGGGCGGCGCCGCCGTGTACAGGTAAAACGGCTCCAGGTAAGGATTGGTCACGATGGCCGCTTCCAGCGCAGAAGCCAGCACCGTCGCTCCGGTCTCCTGCACAATGCGGGCGTTGCCGCCGCAGTGGTCGGAATGGGAGTGGGTATTGATGATCTGGCTTACCTGCCAGTTCTCCCCCCGAACGGCCTTGAGGATAGTCTTGGCGCTTTGGTCGTCAATCCCGGTGTCGATTAGGATGCACCGGCCCGGCTCCGGGTTATAAACGCCGATGTTCACCGCAGCGGGCAGATAGTAGGTGTTGCCTGCAATCCGGGTCAGCATGGGTGTCCACCTCCGGTTACATTTCGGTTAGCTGAACAGAGACAGAAACAAGGGAGCGGTGACCGTGCTCAGCAGCAGGGAAACCAGGATGATTTCGGCCACCAGTTCGACGTTCAGCCGGTACTTAATCGCCAGGCTGAGCGTCATCATCATGGAAGGCATCGCCGCTTCCACGAGCGAAACCTGAAAGGCAATCGGCGAGAGCGGGATAAAGCGCGTTGCCGCCACCAGGACCAGGGGCGATAGCACCAGTTTGATGCCACAGGCCAGCAGCACCAGGCGCAAAGACCGGCCCAGGGTTTCCGGCCGCAGCGACAACCCCAGCGACAGCATGACCAGGGGCACGACCAGTTGGCTTAGGTGTTCCAGCGATTTGAGCAGGGCCGGCGGCAAAACCACCCCGCGGGCCAACATCCCCAGGATCAGGCCCCAGAGCGGCGGGAAGCGCAGAAAATCTTTCCACCCGGTGCGGGTAGCGGTTGTTTCCGTGCCGTACGTCGCCGCGATGGCCGCACCCAGGCTCAGCCCAGTCATGCCGGAGCAGAACTGGTCGTAGAACACTCCGTAGACCAGGTTCTCCTGGCCGAAAACGCTGATGATGAGCGGAAAGCCAACAAAGGAAGTATTCCCGAAGCCGGAAGCCAAGATGAACACCCCAGCCGAAGCCCGATCCAGGCGGAGCAGGCGGCTTAAACCAAAGGCCACCGCCATTCCAATGCCGGTAACTAAGTTGGCCAAAACGGGGATCTTCAGCAAACCGATCGACACCTCGGCCTTCTGCATGGAGAGGAACACCAGCGAGGGCATCGCCAGGTTGACGATCAGGTTATTCAGCACCGGGACATCTTCCCGCCGGACAAGCCCCTGGCGCTGCAGCAGCATTCCCACGCCTACCAGGATGATTACCGAAAGCAGCACGGTTTGCACGATTAAACCTACCTCCAAGCCATCCTCACAGTTCAACGCCGTCTAGTATTCGCCGCGGCGATGCCATCACCTGCCGGAGCGGTGCGACGCGGACCAAACGGCGACGACGCACGCATTCTCCCCACCGACCGTCTTTTGCTGGCACCGGCGCTCATCTCCCAGCCGGAGCGCCGGATCGTCTTTCCCCTGGGCGGACGCAGGGAATGGCGTGCGGGCGGTGAATACTCTAGGCAGGTTTTTCGGTTGCTATCGGGCGCCGCCATAAAGGAGGAATTATCTTGCCTGTCAGTATCCGGCGCAAGCTCCTGTCTTTGTTAATCCTGCTGATGCTGGTTTTCTCACCCGGAACGGTTCTCGCCGCTCCGGACGACTACCTCACCAGCGTCATCCGCCTGATTACCGCCAATTACCCGGATCCGATCGGCGCCGGGCAGCTGCTCACCGCAGCGCTGCGCGGATTGTTTAGCCGGCTCGATCCCTATTCGGAGTTCTACACACCGGCGGAAGCGGAAGCCCTCCTGAGCGACCTGGAGGGCAGTTATGTAGGTATCGGGATCACCCTGCTGGAGACGGAGGCCGCCGTTTTCGTTACCGCCGTTGCCCCCGGTTCCCCAGCCGAACAGGCCGGTTTGCAGCCGGGCGACCGGCTCCTGGCCGTCGATGGAGTCAGCCTCGCGGCCGGGGAGCAGGGATTGCTGTACGGGGAAGCCGGCACGAGCGTGCATCTGCAATACCGGCGCGACGGGGTTGGTGCTGACCTGGAGACCACGGCAACCCGCTCCTGGGTGCAGGAAAACCCCATCCGGTCGGCAGTCAGCCCAAGCACCGGCTATATCGCTATTGAGCGCTTCAGTGCCCCGGCGGCAGACGCCTTTGCCGCCGCTCTGACCGCCATGACCCGGCAAGGGATAAACCGTATCGTGCTCGACCTGCGGGACAATCCGGGCGGGGATGTCGCCCAGGCAGTGGCGATCGCCCGCCAAATCCTGCCGGCCGGATTGATTACCACCCTCGATTACACCGACCCCGCGACCGCTGACATCCCGTATTATTCGGATCTGTCCGAAGCGCCCTGCCGATTGGCGGTTTTGGTCAACGCCCGTACCGCCTCTGCCGCCGAAATCCTGGCCGGAGCCATCCAGGACCGACAGGCCGGGAGTCTCATCGGTTCGGCCACCTACGGCAAAAGCCGCTTCCAGAATGTCTTCCCGCTGCTCACCCCGGACGCCTACGACCGCTGCCAGGCTGAGTTTGGGGCAATAACCCCGGACGGCTCGGCTGTCGTCAACGCCTACCCCACCGACCTTGGGGAAGAGGATATCATCGGCTGGGTGAAGCTTACCTATGGGCATTACCTGACCCCCTCCGGGCGGCGGCTGGACGGTCAGGGTATCGAACCGGACCTGCCCACCGGGGCCGATCCGTTCTGGCTGGGTATCCATACCATCCCTGACTTGCTGCAGGTGGTTAAACCCACCCTGGGAGACATCAGCCTGGAGGTCTATTACGCCGAAAAGATCCTGCAGGCCAGCGGCTACTCCGTTTCCGAGCCGGACGGGCTCCTGGATCTGACGACCTTCCGGGCCATCAAAGCCTTCCAGAGCGACACCAACCTCTTCCCCTACGGGGTGCTGGACTTTACCACCCAGCGTACCCTCAACGCCCACCGGGAAAAGTTGCGCAGCCAAACCGACCCGGCGTATTACCAGGCGCTCCAGGTACTGGCGCAGGATGAATGAAGTATCTTGCCCTCAGTTTTCAATCCGGAACGCAGTCAATATGGATTCCAGGAGATGATCCGACCGGGCCGTCGGAACAGACGCGCACCGACTGTCCTGGCCTGACCCGGACGGAGCGGCACCAACCGGTTTAGGCCTTGGGGTCATTCACCGCAGCCAATCATTTCTCCCGCGCCTCCGGTCCATCCGGGGCAGGGATTAGCCGACAATTGCCTAATATTGAAGCAGGATAATCACACTAACGCGAGGAGGCAAACCATGACCCGTATGATTCTGGTCCGGCACGGCGAAACTCCGGCCAACGCCGAGCACCGTGTCCACGGCCAAACCAATACCCCCTTAAACCCCACCGGCCGGGAGCAAGCCCGGCGGGTAGCCGCCCGCCTGGCCACCGAACCGGTGGCGGCGGTCTACTCCAGCGACCTCGACCGGGCCTACGAGACGGCTTCCCTGATTGCCCAGGCGCACCACCTGACAGTGACCAAAGTCCCCGGCCTGCGCGAAATCCACTTAGGCGACTACGAAGACCTGGTCTGGTCGGAGGTAATGGAACTCGATGCCGACTTCCACACCGGCTTCCACGAAGCTTTACCCGATTGGCGGGCCCCCGGCGGGGAGAGCGTGCGGGAAGTGCAGGAACGGGTAGCTCAAGCCCTCAGCGCCATCGCCGCCCGCCATCCGGATGAGACCACGGTTGTCGTTGCGCACGGCGGAGCGCTCGGCTACGTCCTTTGCCAGTACTTAGGCGGCGATTTCCGGGACTGCCTGCTGCCCAATACCGGCTTCAGCGTCCTGGAATTCAGCCCGGAAGGGGTCAAGGTAATCAGCCACAAAGAGACCGGTCATCTTCCACCCAAATAATCGCAAGGGAGGCTTTGACTTTGTCCAGTCACGTCACCCAGTGGATCGACCAACACCAGGGACAGCTAATCGCCCTCAGCGACGCCGTGTGGTGCACCCCCGAAACCGCCCTGCGTGAAATCGGCTCCGCCGCTATTCTGGCTGACGCGCTCGCTGCCGCCGGCTTTGCGGTGGAGCGCGGCGTCGCCGGCATACCTTCCGCCTTCGTCGCCGCCTACGGCCACGGCCGGCCGGTCATCGCCATCCTGGGCGAGTACGACGCCCTGCCGGGTCTAAGCCAGGCCGCCGAGCCGCAGCAGCGCCCCCTCATCCCGGGCGGGCCCGGCCACGGCTGCGGCCACAACCTTTTGGGTGCCGCCTCCCTTGGCGCTGCCCTCGCGGTGCAGAGCGCGATCGACGCCGGGGAAGTCCGGGGTACAGTCCGCTATTACGGCTGCCCGGCGGAGGAGCGGGACGCCGGGAAGGTCTATCTGGTCCGGGCTGGGTTGTTTAGCGATGTCGATATCGCCCTCATCTGGCACCCGGGCCAGGTCAACAGCGTCACCCTGGCCAGCAGTCTCGCTATCGACACCATGCGCTTTCGTTTCAGCGGCCGAACCGCGCACGCAGCCGCCGATCCCTGGAATGGCCGCAGCGCCCTGGATGCCGTGGAACTGATGAACACCGGCGCCAACTACCTGCGGGAGCACATCCCGCCCGAAGCCCGCCTCCACTACATTATCGTAAACGGCGGTCTAGCCCCCAATATCGTCCCGGCCGAGGCCGAATCCCGCTACACCATCCGCTCCCCCCGGCGCGAGCAGGTGGAAGATATCACCCGCCGCCTGGTCCAAATCGCCGAAGGAGCCGCCCTGATGACCGGGACCGACAGTGAACCGGAATACCTGTATGGTCTGTACAACA
>CAZHIT010000019.1:0-1415 GCA_964533125.1 uncultured Candidatus Sumerlaeota bacterium | reverse complement strand
CATCCACAACGAGGTAGTGAGCGGGGTCCTGGACGCGCAGATGAACAAGGTGGGAGCGCCGGCTTTCGACGCGGCGGACCAGGCCTTTGCCGCCGCCATCCGGGAAACCTTCCCCTCCCGCGAACCCGGCCTGCGCCGCTATGGGTCCGACGGCGAGCAGCTGCGGGGAAAACTCCTCTGCGACGTAGTCCTCCCGCCCCAGGGCCGGGGCCTCCCCGCCTCCGGGTCCACCGATGTGGCCGATGTCAGCTGGGTGGTCCCCTTGGGCGAGTTCCACACCGCCTGCTCCCCCTTAGGCACCCCCGGCCATTCCTGGCAAATCACCGCCGCCGCCGGCATGGGCATCGGTCACAAAGGGATGCTCACCGCAGCCAAGGTTTTGGCGCGCACTGCGGTTGAGTTCTTCACCCACCCGGACCTGGTCGCGGCCGCTCAGGCGGAGTTCCGGCAGGTCACGGCTACCCATCCCTATCGCTCTCCCCTGCCGGCCGGTAAAGAGCCGCCGGTGCCGCCGGAAATCCGGAAACACTCTCAAACCAGCCGATAAAGGAGTTTTGATAATGGCAAAGATGACGATCCCAAAACTGCAGGAAATGAAAACCCAGGGTGAGAAGATCACCATGACCACTGCCTACGATTACCCCACCGCGCAACTGGCGGATAAGGCGGGGATCGAGATCATTCTGGTCGGCGACTCCCTGATGATGACCGTGCTGGGCGACACCGGGACGATTGCCTGCACCATGGACCAGATGATCCACCACATCCGGCCAGTGGTGCTCGGGGCCCCCTCCGCCCTCATCGTCGGGGATATGCCCTTTGGCTCCTACAACGAGTCCCAGGAGCAGGCGATCCGCAACGCCACCCGCCTGATGAAGGAAGGACGGTGCGATGTCGTTAAACTGGAAGGCGGCCGGGAAGTCGCCGAAACGGTCCAGGCCATCGTCCAGGCCGGAATCCCGGTCATGGGCCACATCGGTCTAACGCCCCAAACTGTTTCCAAGTTGGGCGGGTTCAAAGTCCAGGGCAAGGGAGACGCCGCCAAGGATGTGCTGGAGGATGCCCTGGCCCTGCAAGCCGCCGGCGCTTTCAGCCTGGTCCTCGAATGCGTACCCGAAAAGCTGGGGCAGTTCATCTCCCAGAGGCTGAATATCCCCACCATCGGCATCGGCGGCGGGAGGTATTACGACGGTCAGGTACTGGTCTTCCACGACCTGGTGGGCCTGTTCAACCTTTTCACGCCCAAGTTCGTCAAGCAGTATTTAAACCTCGGCGCCGAAATCACCAAGGCCCTGGAGCAATACAAGTCGGAGGTCAAGTCGGGCGCTTTCCCGACCGAAAAACACGGGTTCGGTGGGCTCACGGATGAGGATATCCGGAGGTTGGCGGAATGAACATCGCCATCGTCGGCGCCG
>CAZHIT010000018.1:15455-17111 GCA_964533125.1 uncultured Candidatus Sumerlaeota bacterium | reverse complement strand
CACCCACCGCCTGCTCCAGGAGGACGTCCAGTTCCGCGACTTGGGCCTGGTGATCGTGGACGAGGAACAGCGGTTTGGGGTCGCCCACAAAGAACGGCTAAAACAGCTCCGGCAGAACGTGGATGTGCTGACGCTCACGGCCACGCCCATCCCCCGGACGCTCCAGATGTCGCTCGTGGGCCTGCGCGACATGAGTACGATTAACGAACCGCCGGAAGACCGCCATCCGGTGCAGACCTACGTCCTGGAGTACGACAGCGCCTTGGTCCGGGACGCCATCAGCCGGGAACTCGACCGGGGCGGGCAGGTGTATTTTGTCCACAATAAAGTCCAAACGATCGAAAAGGCCGCCCGGCAGCTCCAGAAACTGCTGCCGGAAGCCCGCATTGCGGTGGGGCACGGCCAGATGAAAGAAGACGAGCTGGAGGAGGTCATGCTTGAGTTCATCGAGGGGGAAACGGATATCCTGGTCTGCACCACCATCGTGGAGGCTGGTCTGGATATCCCCAACGTGAACACGATCATCGTGGACGAAGCGGACCATTTCGGCCTCTCCCAGCTCTACCAGCTGCGGGGGCGGGTGGGGCGCTCGAACCGCCTGGCCTACGCCTATTTCTTCTACCGCCAGGACAAGGTGCTCACCGAAATCGCCGAAAAACGCCTCCAGGCGCTCAAGGAATTTACCGAACTGGGTTCAGGGATCAAAATCGCCCTGCGCGACCTGGAGATAAGAGGCGCCGGCAACCTTTTGGGGCCCGAGCAGAGCGGGCATCTATTGGCGGTGGGGTTTGAGCTGTACTGCCAGATGCTGGACGAGGCGGTGCGCCAGGCCAAGGGGCTCCCGACCGAAACGCCGGCGGAGGTGTCGATCGAACTGAAACTAGACGCTTATTTACCCGACGAATATATCAGCGACGGGCGGCAGAAGATATTGCTGTATAAAAAAATCGCCGGGGCGCGGGCGGCGGCCGACGTGGATGAACTGGCGGCCGAGATGGTCGACCGGTACGGCGATCTGCCACCGGCGGCCGAAAACCTTCTGCGTATCGCCCGGCTGCGCCTGGCAGCCCGGGTGGCGCGGATTGGCTCTATCGCCCCGGAGAAGGACGCCATCATCCTGAAGTTCGCCGCCGCGCCGGATATCGACGGGGAGAAGGTCTGGCAGCTGGTGCAGGAATACCGGCGACAGGTGACCATCCACGCCGGGAAGGTGCCCTACCTTGCGGTCCGCACCGGCAAACCGGCCGCGGCCAGCATCGATTTCCTCCTGGAACTGCTGCAGCGGCTGCAGGACTGCATTCTCCGGGAGCCGGACAAGACAAAGGAGTGAATCTGATGCGCCATCAGAAGGCGCGCATATTGACCCTGGGGCTGGCCCTGATCTGGCTCTCCAGCTGCGCCCCGGCCGGAAACAAGGCGGTGGCGACGGTCAATGGAGAAAAGATTACCCGGCAGGAACTGGATACCCGGATCGGGGTCATCACCACCCTGTATCAGCCGGACCTGGAAGCCGGGGAACTGGAGCAGGAGCTGCTGAACCAACTGGTGGACGAGCGGGTGCTGCGACAGGAAGCGGCCCGGCGGGGCTTTGCGGTTACAGCGGCGACGGTGGAGACGCAGGTCGCGAATATCGAGGCCGTCCTGACCCAGCGGTAC
>CAZHIT010000018.1:2977-15445 GCA_964533125.1 uncultured Candidatus Sumerlaeota bacterium | reverse complement strand
GAGGTCTGGATGCCGTGCTGCAGATGAACCGGATTACCCGGGCGGATATCCGGGAGCTGGTGGAGCATATGGAGGTTATCGGCCAACTGACGGCGGCGGAGACGGCGTCAATCCAGGCGGACGAGGCCGAAATCCAAGCCTACTACACGGCAAACCAGACAAATTTTTTCCAGCCGGAGCAAGTCAGGGCCCGGCATATTCTGGTTGACAGTCAGGAAAAGGCGGTTGAAGTCAAACTTAAGCTCGATCAGGGCGGTGACTTTGCCGCTCTGGCCGCCGAGTACTCGCTCGATACTGCGAACAAGAACCAGGGCGGCGACTTGGGCGCTTTTGGCCGGGGCGAGATGGTGGAAGAGTTTGAGACCGCCGCCTTTGCCCTCCCGCCCGGTACCGTCAGCCAGCCGGTAAAGACCCAGTTCGGGTACCATCTAATCCGGGTGGAAGAAAAGATCGCGGCCAAACAGCTGCCGCTCGATACAGAGGTGCGGGAGTACATCCGGCAGCAGCTCGAGAGCAAAAAAAAGGAAGCGCGCTTTGATGCCTTGCTCGCTGAGCTAAAAGCCCAGGCCCAGATTACCCTCAGCCAGCCGTAGTTCCTTCTGCCGCCGGAATCACCCCTCCCGGCGGCAAAAAGTCAACTGGAAAAAATGAATAAAAGTGTAAAACATCTATATACTATCAATAAAGAACCGACCCATCAATTATTGCTGGGGGAAAAGGAGGGGTGATAGTGAAGGCAACGGGCATAGTAAGAAGAATTGATGACTTGGGAAGAGTCGTTATTCCGAAAGAAATCCGGAGAACATTGCGCATCCGTGAAGGCGATCCGCTGGAGATATTCGTTGATCGGGAAGGCGAAGTGATTCTGAAGAAGTATTCTCCGATCGGCGAACTGGGAGACTTTGCCAAGGAATACGCCGATTCGCTGTACGAGGCTATCGGCCACATTGCACTGATCGCGGACCGGGATAATGTCATCGCCGTCTCCGGCGCGGCCAAGAAGGAATTTATGGATCGTCCGGTCGGCTTTGCGGCTGAGAAAGCCATGGAAGAGCGCAAAACGGTTCTCATCAATAAACCGGGTGATCACAAAAACTGCAAGGGCTGTGCCGTCCTCGAGGGCGAAGACAGCGGCTGCAAGTTCAGCTCGGTCGTGATCGCGCCGATCATTGCGGAAGGCGATCCGATTGGGGTCGTGATTCTCTGCTCCAAAGACCCGCAGGCGCAGATGGCTGACCTGGAAGTGAAGCTAGCCGAAACGGCGGCCGGGTTCCTGGCGAAACAGATGGAGCAATAGCGGCCGTTTAGGCCGGCAGTACTGCATAACAAAAGCAGCGAGTTGATTTCGCTGCTTTTTGCTTATACGGTTATGGTTTAGATCATTCGGCCGCAGGGTTAGAGGATGCTGCAGACGCCGCGGAAAATCGCATAGAACAGGCCGGCGTAGACGACGATGGCACCTGCCATCACCAGGGGTTTACCTCATCTGAAGCCGGGCAGCTTGCGCCAGAACGGCAGTCGCTCGCCTTCCTGGGGGTTTGGGCAAGTCGGCATTGGTTATCACCTCCTGCGTCCAGAAATCAGCTTCCACAGTATATTCCACAGGCGGCGGCATTATCCTGCTGCCCCGGCCGGCCCTTGAGCGGGGGTGCGAAATGATCCCCGGGCGACTTCGCCGGGTACGGCTCGCTTTCCATCGGGAAGCGTATCTGCCGACATCGATCAACTGTCCATTGAGCCGCTTTTTGGTCCCTAAATCGCTGCCGGGCGCGGCCGGCCATCTCAGACCCTTTCTGGCTGGCAAGATTGCATCGCCCTGCGGGAAAAGTGATATACTGCAAAGAGACTTCAGTTTTCCTCCAGCCATTCATCCCCGTTACAAAAAAAGGTATTGTCTTTTCCGGCCAGCCGGCATATAATTAACTGTATAGGATTTGGCGCCCAGGACAATAGTCCTGCCTAACAGCCCCTGTGCAGGTGGCAAAAAAAAAACCGGTACAGGGGTTTTCTATTTCCCCAAAGGAGGTGCTTATATCGACAAAATGAAGGAAACAGTATAGCACATTTCGGTTAACGCCAGGCAAAAAGCGAGCCACAGCGCCGGAACTTGGGCAACCAAGTTGACGAGGAGAGGGAGTATCGAAATTTCGGCGGATGCCCTCACGGCCAAAAGGCCGGCCTTTAGCAAAACCGGGCGGCGACGCCCGCGACAAGATAAGGGCAATAATCCATTTGCAGCTTGAAAGGAGAATACCGCATGTTCAATGTCAAGCGGGATGATTCCGTTGCTGACATCAAGAAGATGATAGTCGATTTAGATATTTCTTTGATTAACCTGTATTTCACCGACCTGCTGGGGAATCAGAAATGCGTAACCGTTCCGGCTGAGGACATTGACGCCGCCCTTGAAGGCGAAGCGATGATCGACGGTTCTTCGGTCCGGGGCCTGGTGAACATCGAAAAATCGGATATGTTCCTGGTGCCCGACCCGCAGACCTTCCGGGTGCTGACCGCCGAGGACGGGGTTTCCCGCTACGGCAGTTTCATCTGCGACATCTACGGCGCCGACAGCCAGCCCTTTGTCGGCTGCCCGCGGAGCAACCTCAAAAAGATGCTGGCCGAGCTGGAGCAGGAAGGCTATGAGTACAACACCGGCCTGGAAGCAGAGTTTTACCTTCTCCCCATCCAAGGCGGGAAAATTGTGTACGAAGCGGCCGATGATGCTGGCTACGCCGCCAATTCGCCCGGCGACCGCTGCGAAGCGGTGCGGAACGAAATCATTCTGGCCCTCAAACAGGCCGGGATTGCCACCGAGACCTCCCGGCACGAGGCCGGGATGGGCCAGAACGAGATCAATTTCCGCTATGCCGACGCGGTAACCACGGCGGACAATCTGATCCGGTTTAAGCACATCGTCCGCACGGTAGCCCACAAGCACAGCATGCACGCCACCTTCATGCCGAAACCGTTTTACGGGATCAACGGTTCCGGGATGCACACCCATATGTCCTTGGTCAAAGACGGAGTAAACGTGTTCTACTCGGCGGATAATTACGGGTACCTAAGTGATTTTGCCCGTTCGTTTCTGGCCGGATTGCTCAAATACGCCCGGGAAATGACGGCGGTTAATAACCCCATCGTCAACTCCTACAAACGGCTGGTGCCGGGGTACGAAGCGCCCGTGTACATCGCTTGGTCGCGCTCCAACCGAAGCGCCCTGGTCCGCATCCCGGCGATCCGGCATCCGCAGGCTTGCCGCATCGAACTGCGCAGTCCGGATGCCACCTGCAATCCTTACCTTTCGGCCGCCGTTATTCTGCAGGCCGGCCTCGCCGGGGTAAAAGAGGGCTTGGTTCTTGCCGATGCCGTGGAAGATAATATGTACCGCATGGGTGAGGCAGAACGGGAAGCCCGGGGCATTGCCAGCCTGCCCGGTTCGCTCGAAGAAGCGATCGGGTCGATGAAAAAAAGCGAGCTGGTGAAAGCCGCTCTCGGCGACCACGCCTTTGCTCAGTATATCACCCTGCTCCAGAAAGAATGGGATGAATACCGAAAACAGGTGCATCAGTGGGAAATTAACCGGTATCTCAAGATTTGTTAACAGCATCAGCGCAAGCGCTTGCGGATTATTCCGCCAGCGCTTGTTTCATTTTTGTAGCCGGCGGGATTATCCCGCCGGCTATATCTATTCACGGTTCGTTCTTACTTGGGGTTCTTATTGCCTTCCTTGCTCGTTACCCCGGAGTACCGGGTGGTTCCGTAGCCGGTTTTGGCCCCGGCACCCGGATGAAACTCGCGGGAAAATTCATAATCGAAAGCCGTCTTCGGGGTCGTATTCTGGGCCTTACGGCTGCTCGGACTGGCGCCCTTGCCTTTGGTGTTGCCATTGTCTTTATGCATGGTTCGGCCTCCTTTATGCTTTTTTGGCTGCGTTCAGCCTGATTTTATTGTCCCCCGAAAACGAATTTTGACCCGGGAAATCACTGGTGGGTTCGCGTGACTTTGGTAAGGCAACTGGCGCATAATAGCAAAAAGAACCGCCAAATACGCCGCCGTCAGAATCGGGCGGATCACATTTTCGTGAGCGGCACAGAAGATCCAAACATAGTCAAAATAAGAAAAAAACAACAGGCAGTAGGTAGTCCGGCAGTTTATTTTACATTCGCAGGGATTGTGTCGCAAATCGGTAGAGCGGCTTGGCGCAACCTGACAAATTATTCGGCCTGGCCGGTTTACAATTAGAGGAAAGCCGGGTTGGTGACAGCAGAGGGCGGTGAAAACACCTGATGCCGAAAAACTTACAGACTAGTCCTTGGGCCCGGGCCAAGGCGAGATACTTCAGCCAAGGCCGGGCCGAAGCTCCGGCCGGGTCAGGCGCTGCCAGGTCCGCCTTTGGTCCGGCTACCCGGACTTGGTCATGGTCCGCCATCTATCCGGGGTTGGCCGGGTTTTTGCTGGGCCGGCTGACGGTGGCGGGGATATTTGCTCCTTTCGGGCTGGCATTTTTCCTGGCGGTGCGCCTTTCCGCTCCGGCAGGGGCCATGGCGGCGGCGGCGGGAGTGGTGATGGGGGCCTTTACCTCCGGCAGCTGGTACCGGGGGATCGAAGCCGCCGTTGTGATTGCTTTGCTCGCAAGAATGTTGCCCCGCTTACGGTTTGCCTCGGCCAAAACCTGGGCGGGCGCGGCGCTAAGTCTTTTCCTGGTCTCGTTCGCGGTCCAGGCTGGGCGCAGCGCGATCCTCACGCCCACGGCGGACCGGTTTCTCCAGGCGTTTTTGGACGCCTTACAGCAAATGGCGCTGGTGCCGGTGTTGCTCCGGGTGCTGCCGCTCCGGAAGGGCCGGACTCTGGGCGAAAACCCGCCCGCCGCCGCGCTCCCGTTGCTGCTGCTTGCGGTATCGTTCCTGCACCTGCAGCAGTTCCGTCTGGGCGGGTATTCGATCGCGAACATCGGGAGTTGTTTGGCGCTCTTGGTTTTGGCCCAGGCCGGCGGTCCCGGGGTGGGGGCCGGCCTGGGGGTGGTCTTCAGCGTGGCCACGGACCTCGCGGCCGGACTGAACCCTAGCCGGATTGGTCTGTTCGCCTTCATCGGTCTTTTGGCCGGGGCGCTGCGTGGGTTTGGGAAGCTGGGAACCGGCCTGGGGTTGGTGCTGGGGAATTTATTGTTCTCCTTCTTTTTGCCCCTGGACGCGACTTTACCGGTCAGCTTTGGCGAAACCCTGGTGGCCTGGGGCCTGCTGGCCCTGGTCCCCCGACGGCAGATCGAATCCCTCCGCCGCCTCCTGCCCGGTGCAGGCGAAGCCCCGCCGGCCGCCGACCCGGCCGACAAACGGCGCCAGGACCTGCTGTCTTCGCGTCTGGCGGAGTTTGCCCGGGTGTTCCACGAACTCTCCGGCGCGTTTACCCAGGTGGCGGCGGGTAAGGAGTTCACCGGCGGCCGCGATCTGTCGGTGGGGCTGCGGGTAGTGGTCGACCGGGTCTGCACCGGCTGCGACCATTACGCCCTGTGCTGGGAGAAAGATTTTTTTGGCAGTTCTCAGTACATCCTCGAGATGCTGCGGACGGCGGATGCCGTCGGCACGGTCAGCCCGGCGGCCGGTCCGGCTCACCGGTGCCCCCGCCGGCCGGAGGTGGCCGGGACGATCAATAATTTAGCCGAGCTGTACCGCCTGGACCGCTATTGGCGGCGCAAGGTGGATGAGACGCGGGAAGTGGTGGCGGGGCAGCTTGCGGGGGTGGCCCAGATCGTCACCGGTCTTGCGAGTGAAGTCCGGCTCGATTTTGCCTCCCGGGAGGAGTTTGCTGCCGCCCTGGCGGACGCACTGGACGAGGAAGGCATCGGCTGCCGGGAGATCGAGGTGAAGAACCTGGAGCGCAACCGGGTGGAAATCCGCCTTTGCCGCGCGGCCTGCCCGGGGAACAGCCTATGCGAAACCCGCCTCGCACCGCTCGCTTCGCGTCTGGCGGGGCAGGCGCTCTCGGTGCAAAAAGTCCGCTGCCGACGCTCCGGCTGCAGCTTTAAACTGGTCACGGCCCAAATGTTCCGGCTGGAGACCGGTTTTAGCCAGGCGGTCAAAGACGGCAGCCATATTTCCGGCGATACCCAGATGCTCCGCCATTATCGGGAAGGGAAATTTGTGCTCCTCCTCAGCGACGGGATGGGTTCGGGGGCGCGGGCGGCCATGGAGAGCAGCGCCACCGTTACCCTGCTGGAACAGCTGCTCGCGGCCGGCTTTGGCCGGGACCTGGCGGTGCGGACGGTGAATTCGATTCTGGTGCTGCGCTCGCCGGAAGAAACGTTTGCGACGGTGGATATGGCGAGCATTGACTTGCAGAGCGGCCTTGCGGAGCTGGTTAAAATCGGGGCGGCCCCCGGCTACTTAAAGCGCGGGAAAGAGGTAGCTGTAATCAAATCGGCCTCCCTGCCCATCGGGATTCTCAACAACATCGAGATTGATGTCGTGCAAAAAAACCTGCGGCCGGACGACATCCTGGTGCTGGTGTCCGACGGGGTCACCGATGCCGCCGCTTCTCTATCCCGGGACGAATGGCTGGAGGAGTTCCTGCGGCGAACCGCAATAGGGGAGCCCCAGGCCCTGGCGGAGGCAATTTTGCAGCAGGCGAAAAGCCTCGCCCAGGGGCAGCTCAAGGACGACATGACCGTTCTGGTTGGCAAGCTATCTTTAGCCGGTTAACCCCGGCTTGCAAGCGGCCTCTCCCCAACCCTAACTTGGCGTGGTGCAGACCACGCCGCCTTTTTTGCGGTGGGCGGGGTATAGCCGGCCGCCCAAACAGTAACAATTGACCCAAGAGAGCGGTGTGGGCTGATCCTGCGGCGGCGCCGATGCCGGGGAAGAATCGGTGCTGGCCGCTTCAGAACCGACACCGGCGGCGGCCAGAATATCCTGCGGATTTTTCCCGTCTATCCAGCCATCGGTTGGGAGACCCAAAACAGGAAAACGGCGCCCGGGCAGCGAACTTATGTTAAAGCTTGGGCGAGCGGGGGAAGACGATGGAGCGGTCAGTACCGGACAAAGTGCGCGCCACAATCGAAAAATACCGCCTGCTGGCGCCGGGGGACCGGGTGGTGGTGGGGGTTTCCGGCGGCCCGGATTCGCTTGCCCTTTTGCACGCCCTCCTGGCGTTCGCGCCGGAGTACCGCCTGGTTTTGTGGGTGGCCCATTTAAACCATATGTTCCGGGGGCAGGCGGCGGCCGAAGATGCGGAGTATGTCCGGGCGCTGGCCGAACGCTTGGGCCTGGGGGTGACGGTCGAGGCGGTCGATGTGCCCAAGCTCATTGCCGCGACCGGTCTCTCGCCGGAAGAAGCGGCCCGGCAGGCCCGTTACGATTTTTTGCACCGGGTGGCGGATAAGGTGGGGGCGAACCGGATCGCGGTCGGCCAAAACCGGGATGACCAGGCGGAGACCATCCTGCTGAACCTGCTGCGCGGGGCTGGGGCCGAAGGGCTTGCGGGAATGGATCCGGGCCGGGATTCGATAGTTATCCGACCGCTGCTGGCGGTTCCCCGTTCGGAGATCGAAGCTTACTGTGCATCTTTAGGCCTCACGCCCCGGATTGACGCCACCAATTCAGAGCCCATTTACCGGCGCAACCGCATCCGCTTGCAGCTGCTGCCTCTTTTGGAGCGGGAGTACAACGCCAACATCCGGGAAGGTTTGGTCCGGACGGCCGCCCTGCTGCGGGATGAGCAGGACTACCTAAGCCGGCTGACCCGGGCGCGGCTATCGGAAATCAGCCAGGTGTTACCGCCGGGGATCGCGCTTGATCTGGACGCCCTGGCCGGGGAACACCGGGCAATGCAGCGCCGCCTGCTCCGCGCCGCCATAGAGGCCGTACACGGCGATTTGCGGGGAATAGAGTTCGACCATATCGAAGCGGTGCTCCGCCTGGTAAGCGCCAGTCCCACCGGCAAGCGACTGGATTTGCCCCGGGGACTGGTGATCGAGCGGGAATACGGCCGGCTGCGGCTCTATCTATCCGAACAGCGGTCAGAGGTACCGGAACCGGTTTGCCAAGAGATTACCGTGCCGGGGATGACGGTGATCCGGGAGTTAGGCTGTCAGGTACAGGCTTGGTTCTTGTCTCAACCCGGGGCCTCCGATACGCCGGGGAGGTACCTGGCTTGGCTGGACTTAGACCGCCTGACCCTGCCGCTGAAAGTGCGTACGCGCCGCGACGGCGATTGGCTGCAGCCGCTGGGGATGGCGGGGACGAAAAAGGTCAAAGCTATCCTGCAGGAAGCTAAAGTGCCCCGGAGCGGGCGGGAGCGGGTCCCTTTGCTCGTCGATGGGGAGGACCAGATTATCTGGGTGGTCGGATACAAGCTTGCGGCCGGGGCAGCAGCCTCGCCCGGGACCCGCCGGGTCCTGGCGGTGGCCGTGACCTGGCCGGCAGCGGCACAAAACTAAGGTTGGGGGTAAGAGTTTTGCTAAACGACATCGAAGAAATTTTGCTAACTGAACCGGAGATCCGGGCAAAAGTGGCGGAGCTGGGGCAGAAGATCTCGGCCGATTACCAAGGCGAAGAGATTACTCTGGTCTGCATCCTCAAGGGCGCGGTGCTGTTTATGGCCGACCTGGCCCGGGCGATTACCGTACCGGCCTATTTTGACTTTATGGCGGTCTCGAGCTACGGGGAAGCGACCGAGACGTCGGGGGTGGTGCGCATCCTCAAGGACTTAGACCGCAGCATCGAAGGGAAACACGTGGTGCTGGTGGAGGATGTGGTGGATACTGGGCTGACGCTGAATTACCTGGCCCAGTACCTGCAGGGCGGCCGGCCGGCGAGCTTAAAGATTTGTGCCCTGCTCGACAAGCCCACCAACCGCCGGGTGCCGCTTTCCGTAGATTACACCGGCTTTGTACTCCCCGATAAGTTTGTCGTCGGCTATGGCCTTGATTACGCCGGGCGATACCGGAACCTGCCATTCGTAGCCGTCCTGAAGCCGGAGGTATACGCCTGATACTTACGGCATAAACTGCTGATATGGCCCGGTTGGTTTTATTTGAATTACCGCCGGGCATATGATACAATTATAAGCTGTAGATAGAAGACCGGGAAGGGGGTTTTGGGTTGAGCAGGTTTCGCAGTCTGGCTTTCTACTTGCTGCTCTTTTTGATACCGGTACTGCTGAGCAGTTATTTCCGCGGGCAGCAGACGGAAGTGAAGCCGATCAACTATACGCAATTTTATGCTTCGCTGGAGAAAGGTGAAATCGAGAGCGTCCGCATCATCCAGGAGACCACCGGGACCAATACGGTCATCGGCACCTTGAAAGATAAGAGTCAGTTCAAGACGGTGGTTTTAGACGACCCGGACCTGACCGAAAAGCTCCTTGACCGCAAAGTGGCCGTCAATGTCGAGCTGCCGCCGCCGCCATCCATCTTAAGCCAGATTTTAACCACCGCCTTCCCGATTCTCCTGGTGGTGGGGGCTTTGTTCTTCTTAATGCAGCAGACCCAAAGCGGAGGCAACCGGGTGATGACCTTCGGCAAGAGCCGGGCGAAGCTGCACACCGAGCCGAAGAAGAAGGTAACCTTCGCCGATGTCGCCGGCATCGACGAAGCCAAGGAAGAGGTGCAGGAGATCGTTGATTTCCTCAAGCACCCGAAAAAGTACATCGAAATCGGCGCCCGGATCCCCAAGGGGGTGCTGCTCTTTGGTCCCCCGGGGACGGGCAAGACGCTTTTAGCCCGCGCCATCGCCGGGGAAGCCGGGGTGCCGTTTTTCAGTATCAGCGGTTCGGATTTTGTGGAGATTTTCGTGGGCGTCGGCGCTTCCCTTTTGCGTGATCTGTTCGATCAGGCTAAAAAGAATGCTCCCTGCATCGTGTTCATCGACGAGATCGACGCGGTCGGCCGCCAGCGCGGCGCCGGCTACGGCGGCGGCCACGATGAGCGGGAGCAGACCTTAAACCAGCTGCTGGTGGAAATGGACGGTTTCGGGATCAACGAGGGGATCATTATGATCGCCGCGACCAACCGGCCGGACGTTTTGGACCCGGCCCTGCTGCGGCCCGGCCGCTTTGACCGCCAGATTATCCTCGACCGCCCGGATGTGCTGGGGCGGCTGGAAATTTTGCGGGTGCACGCCAAAGGCAAGCCCTTGGCGGAAGACGTGGACTTAGAGGTGCTGGCCCGCCGGACGGCCGGCTTTACTGGGGCGGACCTTGCGAATATGATGAACGAAGGCGCCCTGCTCGCGGCGCGCTTAAGCCGAAAAAAGATCGGCATGGAGCAGCTGGAAGAGTCCATCGACCGGGTGATGGCCGGTCCGGAGCGCAAAAGCCGGGCGGTGAGCGAGAAGGAAAAACGGATTGTGGCCCACCACGAGGCGGCGCACGCCCTGGTGGCCAAACTCCTCACCAACACCGATCCGGTGCACAAGGTGTCGATTATTCCCCGCGGCGCGGCGTTAGGCTATGTCCTGCAGCTGCCGATCGAGGACCGGTATCTCGTGACCAAGTCGGAAATCGTGGACAAAATCACCGTTTTTTTGGCCGGCCGGGCGGCGGAAGAACTGGTGTTCCAGGAGGTCAGCACCGGGGCGCAAAACGACCTGGAGCAGGCGACCAAACTGGTTCGCAAAATGATCTGCGAATACGGGATGAGCGACGAATTAGGGCCACTGACCTTGGGCAGCCGGCAGGAACAGGTCTTCCTCGGGCGGGATATCGTCCGGGACCGGAACTACAGCGAGGAAATCGCTTCGGCCATCGACCGCGAAGTGCGGAAGATGATCGAAGGTCTGTACGCCAAGGTGAAGAAGATTCTAACCGACAATATGAGCAAGCTGACGAAGGTGGCCCAGGTTCTGCTGGAACGGGAAACCATCGAAGGCAAGGAACTGGAACTCCTCCTGGAGCAAATCGAAGAGGCCGGCGCTTAAGCCGGCTTCTTTCCATACCGGGGATATTAGATCCGGGGAGGGATTAACAAATGGATGAGATGACTGCCGGCTTGATGGGGAAAGTGGAGCGGACCGTGACAGCGGTGAATACCGCCGAGGCTTTGGGGAGCGGCGACCTGCCGGTGCTCGCGACCCCGGCTTTGGTGGCCTGGCTGGAGGCGGCGGCCTGCACGGCTTTGGCGGGTCACCTGCCGGCGGATATGACCACGGTCGGGACCGCAATGGAGATGAAGCACCTGGCCGCGACCCCGGTGGGGCTCTCCGTGACGGCGGCAGCGACCCTGGTGGAAGTGGCCGGCCGGAAGCTGGTGTTCCGCGTCGAAGCGCAGGACTGCGGGGGCGTTATCGGCGCCGGCCGGCACGAGCGCTATTTGGTGGCGCGGGAGCCGTTTATGGCCCGGGCTCAGGCCAAAGTCGCGCCGCCCGCCCAAGGGTAGTCTTTGGCTTTCGCCCGGCCCATGTCCTTGGCCCGTGTCCGGCCGTTCTAAATCCTGGTCCCCGGCCATAGGATGTTTTAGAGGTCAGGGCGGACGGGAGGCAGGGAAGGCCGATGCGGATGAACCGGATTTTAATCGGGTTGGGGCTCGTTTTGCTGCTAGCGGCCGCTTGGTTCTGGCCGCGACTGGCGTCGCCGCGGTCGGTGACCTATACCCCGGCGGTGGTGGTGGCTGGCGGCTGGGGGAGTGAGCCGGGGGAGTTTGGGGCGCTTGACTTAGATTCCAGCCTGCCCCGGGGCCCGGCCGGTTTCAATATCGACAACAACGGGAATATCTATGTGACCGATACGGCGAACCAGCGGATCCAGGTCTTTGACCGGCGGGGGGTGTTGGCCAAGATTATCCCCCTGGCCTGGCCGGTGAGCCTCGCGGCCATCGACGAAAACGGGAACCTGGCCGTTGTTGACAGCGAGGCCAAGGCGATTGTGCGGCTGACGGCGGCGGGCTATCAGATTGAGACGGTCCCGCTGCTGCCGCCGTCCGGGGCGGAGCTGTACGCGGCCGAAGACCTGCAGTCGGGCGAAAACGGCGCCCTCTACCTGCAGGAAGCGATATTGCTGCGCCAGAATGTGGTCTACCGCCTCCGCCGCCTGGCCCCGGGCAGCCAGGAGTGGACCACCGCAGCCGAGCTGACGGTGGAGGCCAGCGGCCAGGTAAAAGCGGCGGGTTTATACCAGCGGGAACAAAAGATCAACAGTTTTCAGGTCGACCGGTACGGACGCCTGTACCTCGAGGGAAAAAGCGGCGACCGGGAGCGGTGGATTGAGGTAGTCAACCGGGCCGGCGCCGCGGAGAAAAGCCTGCAGTTACGCTTGCCCGGAACGGAGAAGGTCCGGCAGGCGGCTTTGCTGGGGGTGGACCAGGCCGGGCAGGCGCTCTTCGGGGTGAACGCCGGTACCCGGGAAGAAAAACTGTTCTGCCTGACCCGGTGGGAGGCGGGGGAACCATTGCCTGGGGTTCCGCTCAGCGGCTTCCCGGGGGAGAACCTCGCGGTCCGGATGGACCAGCGGGGGAACATTTATCTCTTGCGGGGTAGTGAG
>CAZHIT010000018.1:0-2967 GCA_964533125.1 uncultured Candidatus Sumerlaeota bacterium | reverse complement strand
CGTCAAGTACACGCGGCAGTCACGTTACGGGTAGAATCGCGAGCGGGAGCAGGGGGCGGACCGGGTTGGTTCGCCCCTTTTGTTTTCGCCCGCGCAAAGGTATAATAGGGATACTACGACAATGCGGGCAAGGAGGAGTATTCCCATGGACATGGACAAGATCCGGCAGGCGGTTCGCCAGATTCTGGAGGCAGTGGGCGAGAACCCGGACCGGGAGGGTTTAAAAGAAACCCCGGACCGGGTGGCCCGGATGTACGCGGAGATCTTCGCCGGTTTGGGCAAGGACCCGCGGGAAGACCTGATCGTTTTTCAGGAAGAGAAACACGAGGAGATGGTGCTCGTGCGGGATATCCCCATCTATTCGATGTGCGAACACCACCTGCTGCCGTTTTTTGGCCAGGCCCACATCGCCTACATTCCCCGCCAGGGGCGGATTACCGGTCTCAGCAAACTGGCGCGCCTGGTGGATACCGTGGCCCGCCGACCGCAGGTGCAGGAACGCCTCACCGGCATGGTGGCCAATTTGCTCATGGAGGCCTTAAATCCCTACGGGGTCGGGGTCGTCATCGAAGCTGAGCATATGTGCATGACCATGCGGGGGGTCAACAAGCCCGGGTCGCTCACGGTGACTTCGGCGGTCCGGGGGTCGTTCCGGCAGAATGAAGCCACCCGGGCGGAGTTCTTCTCGCTGATCCGGTCCGGGCAACGCTGAAGGGGGGCCGGATGATGGAAAATCAGACCGAACGGGGTGGGCTGCGGTGCCGGGGCTACAACCTGCCTCTGGGTAAGAAGACGTACGTCATGGGCATACTGAACCTGACCCCGGACTCATTTTCCGACGGCGGGAGCTACACCCAGACCGAGGCTGCCCTCCGGCGGGCGGAGCAGATGGTCCGGGAAGGGGCCGATATTATCGACTTGGGCGCCGAGTCCACCCGGCCGGGGTATGCCGGGGTGCCGGCGGCGGTGGAAGCGGAGCGCCTGTTCCCTCTCCTCGAACGCTTGCTCCCGGAGGTCGGGGTGCCGGTATCGGTGGACACCACGAAAGCAGTCATCGCCCGGGCAGCGCTCGCGGCGGGGGTCCATCTGATTAACGATATCTCGGGGCTCAAGGGCGACCCGGCGATGGCGGCCACGGTGGCGGCGCACCCAGTCCCGGTGGTGGTGATGCACAACCGGGCCGAGCCGGTCTACCAAAACTTGCTGGGGGAGATCATCGCCGACCTGCGGGAGAGTATCGCTATTGCCCGGGCGGCGGGGGTCGCGGCGGACCAAATCGTCATCGATCCCGGCATCGGCATCGGCTTTGGCAAGACGGCAGAACATAACCTAATCGTCATGCGGCGCCTTCGGGAACTCACGGAGTTGGGCCAGCCCCTGCTTCTCGGTACTTCCCGGAAGTCGTTTATCGGCAAGGTCCTGGCTTTGCCGGTATCGGAGCGGGTGGAGGGGACGGCGGCGACGGTGGCCCTCAGTATCGCCGGGGGAGCCGACATTGTCCGGGTTCACGATGTGGCCGCAATGGTGCGGGTGGCGCGGATGACCGATGCCATCGTCCGGGGCGGATAAGGAGGGGAAGCGATGGTCAGGGACCGGGTACTGCTGGAGGGTATGGTCTTTTTTGGTTACCATGGCGTGGCGACGGAGGAAAAAAGCCTGGGGCAACGGTTTATTATCGACCTCGCCCTGACGGTGGATCTCTCGGAGGCCGGGCGAAGCGACGACCTCACGGCGACGGTCCACTACGGCCATATTTATAAGCTGGTCAAGCGGATCGCCGAAGGCCCGGCCTTTAACCTGATCGAAGCGCTGGGAGAAGCGATTGCCCAGGCGATCCTGACTGATTACTCCAAGGTCGAAGAAGTATTCATCCGGGTGCGCAAGCCGGAAGCGCCCATCACGGGGGTTTTGGCCGGGGCTGCCGTGGAACTGGTGAGGGGGCGGCCGCGTGGTTAAGGTTTTTTTGGGGCTGGGGACTAATGTCGGGGATCGGGAAGAGAACCTGCGGCAGGCGGTGCAGCGGTTGGAAGCGGAAGGGCTGATGCGCATCGACCGCCTTTCTTCCATTTATGAGACCGCGCCGGTGGGGTATACCGACCAGGCCGACCTTCTGAATATAGTCTTATCCGCCTGGACTGAGCTTCAACCCCAGGCGCTGCTGCGGGAGCTGAAGGCGGCGGAGCAGGCTCTCGGGCGGGAGCCGGGTATCCGCTGGGGGCCGCGGCGCATCGACCTGGATATCCTCCTGTACGGAGAAGAGGCGGTGGAGACGCCCGAACTGGTCATCCCGCACCCCAGGCTGGCGGAGCGGGGCTTTGTCCTGATTCCCTTGGCGGAAATCGCGCCGGATCTGGCTTTGCCGGGGGGAGAGAGGGTGGCTGATTTAGCTGCCCGAGCGGGGATGGCTGCCGGAGTGCAGCGGTGGAAGGCCTGGCCAGGGCCGCTTCCTTGACAGCCCCGGGGGTACAAGTTACAATAACGTCGTAATGCCAAAGCTTGGCAGGGGAGGTTAGCGAATGAATCTGAGCCAATATCAGATCGAGGAAATCGTCCGGCGGGCCCTGATCGAGGATGTGGGCAGCGGGGATGTGACCACCGACGCGCTGGTCCCCCCGAACGCTTTTGCGGCAGCTACCATCTACGCGAACGAACCGGGCGTGATCGCCGGCGGCGAGGTCGCCAAACTGGTGTTTGACCTGGTCGACCGCCGGATCGTCTACAGCCAGATAGCCAAGGACGGGGATGCGGTTGCGGCCGGGCAAGCCATCGCCACGCTGGAGGGGCCGGCCCGGGGCATCCTGTCGGGCGAGCGGGTAGCCCTGAACTTTTTGCAGCATCTGTCCGGGATTGCCACGCTGACCGACCGGTACGCGGCTTCCATTAAATACTACAACGCCAAGATTACCGACACGCGCAAAACTACGCCGGGCCTGCGCCTGTTGGAAAAGAACGCGATTCGGGTCGGCG
>CAZHIT010000017.1:16396-17333 GCA_964533125.1 uncultured Candidatus Sumerlaeota bacterium | reverse complement strand
CCTAAACCACACGGCCATAATTTTCAGGGTAGGCACATAGATGCAGGAAAGGCCAAGGCCGATGAGCAGCCGGGCAACCAGCAGGACCGGGAAACTGGTGGCCACGCTGAACAGGATGGCCCCGAGGCCGGCCAGAGCCAGGGACGCGGTCGCGAGCTTGCGCGGCCCGACCGAGTCGGCTAAAACCCCGGCTGGAAGCTGCATCAGCGCGTACGGGTAGAAATACATCGAGCCCATCAGCCCCAGGCCGGCGGCATTGATCGAAAAGGCAGCGATTAAGTCCTGGGCCATGATGGCCGGCGACAGGCGGTGGAAGATGGCCAGCAGGTAGGCGACCGCCAGCACCCCAAAGACGACCCAGCGGTACGACAGCATTTTTTGGGCCAGACCGCTTTTGGCTTTTTCCGCTTCGGGAATCATATTAACTCCTCCTATGATGTTAAAAAATATGACAACAATTTATTTTAATACAGGCGGTGCCGGAAAGCAATGGAAACTCCTGCAAGCCCGCCGGAGCAGGAAGAAAAGACAAAGTTTGGGATAATATTCTCGGGCCACGGGGTGGCGAGGAGGATTTGCCGTCCTGCCGTCGAAATTGATTACGAACAAAGGGGGTGGCATAATGGACAACAGCCAGGTTACCATTCTGGTGGCGGATGATCAGGTAGGGGTGCGGCGTTTGCTCTGTGAAGTTCTCCGGCGTGATGCCTATAATGTTGCCCTCGCCGCCAACGGGTTCGAAGCGATCGAGATGGTACAGAAGGTCCAGCCGGATGTGATGCTCCTGGACATGAAGATGCCCGGCTTGGACGGCTTGGCAACCCTCAAGGAACTGCGCAAGGTCGACCAGCAGGTACGCGTAATCCTGATGACCGCCTACGGCGAACTGGAAATCGTGAACGAGGCGATGAGCCTGGGGGCTTCGGTGCACATCACC
>CAZHIT010000017.1:13351-16386 GCA_964533125.1 uncultured Candidatus Sumerlaeota bacterium | reverse complement strand
GGGGGTCATCAGCCGCCTGGCCGCAAAACCGAACCTATCGGCGTAAATCACCCCGTCCGGACGCAGGAGGAGGCACCACCCGTGCTTCCTCCTTTTTGCCGGAGGGGGCGCTGGGTTTTTCTGCTAATTCCCCGCGGGCAAAGAGGATAATCCGGCCCGCTGCCGAAGTATTACCCCGGGAGGAGGGGTGAGATGAAACTGTATACCGCGAAGACTATCGCTTTGCGTTGTTCCCTCTGCGGCGCCCTTGGCTACCACACCATCTCGCCGTTCTCCTTCTCCGGCGGGAAGGCAGTGTCCATCAACTGCGAATGCGGTTACCGCAAAGCCCGGCTGGGCACCAAAGACTACCGCCAGTACTGGCTGCAGGTACCCTGCGTGGTCTGCGAAACCGAGCACCGGTTTGTTTATCCGGCGCCAGAGTTGTGGACGGCGTCGCTTACCGAAATTTGCTGCCCCGGCACCGGCCTGGGCCTGGGTTACCTTGGTAACTTAAGCGAAGTCCGGACGGCGGCGGCGGCCTGGGACGAAAATGGGGCCACCGGCTTTGACGCTTATTTTGTCAATCCCCCCGTCATGTACGAAATCGTCCGCCTCCTGCAGGCGCTGGCCGGCGCCGAGCAGTTAACCTGTCTCTGCGGCAGCCGGGAAATCGAGGTCGACTTATACCCGGAACGCCTGGAGCTGTACTGCCGGCACTGCCAAAGCCGCAGCATTATCTACGCCGAGACGGCGGAAGACCTCAAGGTAATGCGCGACGTTCAGCGCATCGAGATGACCCCGCACGGGTTTGCCTGTATCGACGCTACTAATCTCCGGTCATTGCGCCGGCGCAAACCTATTCCAAATCAGGAGGGATAAGAAATGGCACTGGTATCGGTAACATCCATGCTGCAGCGGGCGGAAGCGGAGGGCTACGCGGTCGGAGCCTTCAATATCAACAACCTGGAATTCGTCCAGGGAGTGGTGGAAGCGGCCGAGGAAGAGCGGTCCCCGGTAATTCTGCAGGCCAGCGAAGGTGCGATCAAATACGTCGGCCTCGAGTACTCGGTGGCGATTGCCCGGGTGGCGGCCGAGATGGTGACCGTCCCGGTGGCCATTCACCTTGATCATGGCTCCAGTTTTGCCCAGGCGATGCAGTGCATCCGGGCCGGGTTCAGCTCGGTCATGGTCGACGGCTCCAAATACCCCCTGGCTGAGAACATCGCCCTCACCAAACGGGTGGTCGAAGCCGGCCACGCCGTCGGGGTCTCGGTCGAAGGCGAACTGGGGAAGATCACCGGCACCGAGGACCATGTCTTTGTCAGTGAAGCCGAGTCGCTGTTTACCGATCCCGACGAGGCGGAGCAGTTTGTCCGCGAAACCGGGGTGGATTCCCTGGCCGTGGCCATCGGCTCGGCCCACGGGCACTACAAGCTCGCGCCCAAGCTTGATTTTGAGCGTCTTGCGGAAATCCGCCGCCGGGTCGGGATTCCCATCGTCCTGCACGGCGGCTCTGGAATCCCCGACGACAGCGTCCGGCAGGCGATTACCCTAGGGGTACGCAAGGTGAACATCAATACCGACAATATGCAGGCGTTTACGGATAAAATGCGCGAAGTCCTGGCGGCGAAGCCGGACGTTTTTGACCCGCGCAAAGTGCTTGGGCCGGCCAAGGCAGCGATGAAGGAAATCATCCGCCAAAAGATCCGGGTGTTTGGCTGCAACGGCCGCGCCTAACGAAAAGCCAAAGGGGGAAGCGGGATGGAAAGGGAGCTGGCGCTGGAGTTTGTCCGGGTCACCGAGGCCGCGGCCATCGCCGCGGGGCGGTGGATGGGCCGGGGGGACAAGGAGGCGGCCGATGGGGCCGCGGTCGACGCCATGCGGGCGGTGTTTGATTCGGTCCAGATTGATGGGATAGTGGTTATCGGGGAAGGGGAAATCGACGAGGCCCCGATGCTGTATATCGGCGAGCGCGTCGGCTCCGGCCGGCTGCCGCTGGTGGATATCGCGGTCGACCCTCTCGAGGGTACGAACCTGGTCGCCAAGGGCCTGACCGGCGCGATTGCGACGCTCGCGGTCGCCGAGCGGGGCTGCCTGCTCCATGCGCCGGATATGTATATGGAAAAAATCGCCGTCGGGCCGCAGGCGGCCGGGCAGATTGACATCAACGCCCCGGTCTACGACAACCTGTCGCGGGTGGCGGCCGCCAAAAACTGCAAAATCCGCGACCTGACTGTGGTACTCTTAGACCGCCCGCGCCACGCCGATATCATCAGCGATGTCCGCAAAGCCGGCGCCCGGGTGAAACTGATTACCGACGGCGATGTGGCGGCTGCCGTCTCCACCGCGATGGAAGATACCGGGGTTGACCTGCTCCTGGGAACCGGCGGCGCCCCGGAAGGGGTGCTGGCTGCGGCCGCCCTGCGCTGTCTGGGGGGCGAAATGCAGGCCCGCCTGGCGCCGCGCAACCCGGAAGAGATCGAACGGATCCACGCCATGGGTTTGGCCGATGCCCAGCGGGTGCTGCTGATGGATGACCTGGTGAAGGGCGACGACGTGATTTTCGCGGCTACCGGCATCACCGACGGCGATTGGCTGCGGGGTGTGCGTTTTTCCGGTAGCGGCGTCAAGACCCACTCGGTGGTCATGCGGGCGAAAACCGGCACGATCCGGATGATCGAGGCAATCCACCAGCTAAACCGCAAGCCGGTGCTGGATAAATTCGCGGAAAAATGGAATAAGGAATAAGAGCGGGATAAGGCTCCAAGAGACAGAGGGGGGTATGCGCGGTGAAGTTCTTCATCGATACGGCGAACTTAGAGGAAATCACCAAAGCGGCGGCGCTCGGAGTGATCGCCGGCGTCACCACCAACCCGACCCTGGTCGCCAAAGAAGGCGTTGATTTTACCGGCCGCCTGCGGGAAATCGCGGCCATTGTTAGCGGACCGGTGAGTGCGGAGGTGCTCAGCCGCGACGCCGCCGGCATGGTGCGGGAGGGCGAAGCCCTGGCCAAGGTCGCTCCCAATGTCGTCGTCAAAATCCCCATGGGGATC
>CAZHIT010000017.1:0-13341 GCA_964533125.1 uncultured Candidatus Sumerlaeota bacterium | reverse complement strand
GGGGATCGAAGGTCTTGTGGCCATCAAGCAGCTCAGCGCGCACGGGATTCGGACCAACGTCACCCTGATTTTCTCGGTCAACCAGGCCCTTCTGGCCGCCCGGGCCGGCGGGACCTACGTCAGCCCCTTCGTCGGGCGCCTGGACGACATCAGCCAAGACGGGATGCAGCTGGTGCGGGATATCGCCTCCGTGTTTGACCGGCACCGGATTCCAGCCGAGATTATCGCCGCCAGCATCCGCCATCCGGTGCACGTGACCGAAGCAGCCAAGGCCGGGGCTCATATCGCGACCATTCCCTATAAGGTGATTGAACAGATGGTCAATCATCCGCTCACCGAGGCCGGCATCGAACGCTTTTTGCGGGACTGGGAGCAGGCGGAAAAAGCGAAAAAGGTTTGACGGGACGGCTAAAATCGGGCTATAGTGGATAAGACAGGAAATTCTTGCACCGATCCTCCTGCGCATTGTTTAGAGCGGGACCTCCGTCTCCGGCTTAGTAACCGGGGTGGAGGTCCCGCTCATTTTTGCCGCTTTTCACTTTCCGCCGTTTTCAGCCTCTGTGTTCGCGCTGCCAGGTACGCCGGCTGTTCGGATCTGTTGCGGTCAATCCTCGTTACTTGACCTGGCCCTTGGGTGTGATCAGATCTGCCGCAGAGGCTTTGGCTTTGGCTGGTGCGAACCAAAGATAGCCGGGCACTCCTTAGGCAGTATAGCTGCGGGATAAAATAAAGGAAGGGACGCAGGCAAACCGAAGAAAATTCCCGAATAGCCGAGCCGGGGGGCGGGATAATAAGAGAGGAATTTTCCGGCATTATTACCGATAATGGGGTGAAGGATTTGATTTATTTCCCGCGGCGGTTCTTCTGGCGCTGGCTTAGCGGCTTCTGGCTCCTGGTGTTCCTGTTGGTCCCGGCGGTTCCGGCGGCCGCAAGCGTCGCCCTGTTAGGGGACGCCACCGCCTTTGGTTATCCCGGCGAAAGCGGCAGCGGTTACCTGGCTGAAGCCGAAAAGGATGCACTGGTTTTGGTGGCCGCCCCCGCTCCGGTTACCCATCAGGTGCGGGCGGGGGATACCGTCTGGCGGATCGCGCAGACCTACGGGGTTACCCAGACCGCCCTGGTCCAGCTAAACGCCCTGGCCGATCCCACGCTCATCCACTGCGGTCAGGTGCTGAACATCCCCGGCGGGGCGGGCAGCGAAGCGCGGGCGGCCACCGTCAGCCGCGGTACTGCTCCGGCGGCGGCGAAAACCGTTTTTGCCTGGCCGCTGCAGGGGCGGCTGACCTCGGCCTTCGGCCCCCGCAACAACGCCTTCCACCACGGGATCGACCTTGCGGCCACCACCGGCACCCCCATCCGCGCCGCGCGGGAGGGGACCGTGGCCACCAGTCAATGGCTGGGGGACTACGGCCGGGCGGTGATTATCGCCCACGCCGAGGGCACGCGGACTCTGTACGGCCATGCCTCCAAACTGCTGGTCAAAAAGGGAGAAAAGGTCAAGGCCGGCCAGATTATCGCCCAGGTCGGCAGCACCGGCCGCTCCACCGGACCCCATCTGCACTTTGAAATCCTGATTAACGGCAAGCCCCAAAACCCGCTGGCTTATCTGCCCTAAAGCCTTGGGCCGGCAAGCCTGCGCCGCCGCCGGTTCCGGTGACGGCGTGTTGATTATTGCTTGCGCAGTCAATAACAATATGCTATAATGAAAAAGTTAATTGACGCATTACAGCGGGAAAGAGAGAGGGGCTCAGATGAAAGAAACCATCCATCCGAATTACGAAGAGACCAGAGTAACCTGTGCCTGCGGCGAAAGTTTCGTCACCGGCTCGACCAAAAAGAATTTGCGCGTTGAAATATGCTCCAAATGCCATCCCTTCTACACAGGGAAGCAAAGAATCGTCGACAGCGGCGGACGGGTGGAGCGCTTTAACAAAAAGTACGGGATTACGCCGAAAGAATAAGCAGAGCCGTGGCTCTGTTTTTTTTTGAAGGGGAGGAAGACCCTTGGAGAAGAAATTTCCCATCGGCGGGCAGGCGGTGCTCGAAGGCGTCATGATGCGCGGCAAAGCGGCGGTGGGCATTGCTGTCCGAACCCCGTCCGGCGATATCGCCGTCCGCCGGCAAGCGCTTTCGTCCTGGGGCGAGCGGTGGCCGGTATTCAAACTGCCCCTGCTGCGCGGCCTGGCCTCGCTGCTCGAGTCGATGCTGCTGGGGATGAACAGCCTGATGGATTCGGCCAACCTGGCCGGCGAAGAAGAAGAAAAGCTGAGCAACACGGAAATGGGCTTTACGGTGGCCCTTTCCCTGGTGGTCGGCACCTTGCTGTTTATCGCCCTGCCGGCAGTGCTCACCCGTTACCTCAAGGCCGTGATCGAGAATAACATTGTGCTGAACGCACTCGAGTTTGGCATCCGGATCGCCCTCTTTGTCGGCTATATCCTGGCCATTTCCCGCTTAAAAGAGGTGCAGCGGCTGTTCCAGTACCACGGCGCCGAGCACAAGGCCGTTTCGGCCTACGAAGCCGGTCTGCCCCTGACCATCGACAACACCCGGACCCAGACCACCCTGCACCCCCGCTGCGGCACGAGCTTTATTCTGGTGGTCTTCACGGTCAGTATGTTTTTGTTCGCCTTTGTCCCCAACACCAGTCTCTGGTATCGGGTCGCGACCCGCATCGCCCTCATGCCTCTGGTGGCCGGGATTTCCTACGAGATTATCCGTCTGGCCGGGCGGAGTCATTCGCCCCTGGTCCGCCTGATCGTTTACCCCGGGATGCTGATGCAAAAACTCACCACCCGGGAGCCGGATGACCGGCAGCAGGAGGTCGCCATCGCCGCTTTGCAGCTGGTGCTGGATAAGGAAGCCTAGCCAGGAGAGCGGTGTTTTGGTGCGGCCAAGAGCAATTAGACGAGCAGAGGTGGAAAAATGTTAGAACGATTACAGGCCATCGAGGCCAGATACGACGAGTTAAGCCGTCTTTTGAGTGACCCGGCAGTACTCTCCCGCCAGGGCGAATGGCAGCAGTACGCCAAAGAGCAGGCGGGTCTTGCGGAAATGGTGGGGGTGTTCCGTTCTTACCAGACGGTGGAAGCGGAAATCCGGAGCGCCGAGGCGATGCTCCGCGAAGACGCCGACGCCGAGATGCAGGAATTTCTCACCGGCGAGCTGACGGAAATGAAGGAAAAGCTGGCGCAGACCGAAGAAGCCCTGAAAATCCTGCTCCTGCCGAAAGACCCGAACGACGAAAAGAACGTCCTGATGGAAATCCGGGCCGGGGCGGGCGGCGAAGAAGCGGCCTTGTTTGCCGGCGAACTTTTCCGCATGTACACCCGCTACGCCGAGCGGCAGGGCTGGAAAATGGAACTGATGAACACCAACCCCACCGACATCGGGGGCTTCAAGGAAGTCATTCTCATGCTGGAAGGTAAGGACGCCTACCGGAAGCTGAAGTTTGAAAGCGGCGTCCACCGGGTGCAGCGGATCCCCTCCACCGAATCGGGCGGGCGGATCCACACCTCGACTGTGACCGTGGCGGTTTTGCCGGAGGCGGAAGAGGTGGATGTGGCGATTGACCCGAATGATTTGCGCATCGATACCTTCTGCGCCAGCGGCCCGGGCGGTCAGAGCGTGAACACCACTTACTCTGCCGTCCGGATCACCCATATCCCGAGCGGCCTAGTGGTCTCCTGCCAGGACGAAAAATCGCAGCAGAAAAACCGGATCAAGGCCCTGCGGGTGCTGCGGGCCCGGCTGATGGATATCGCCGAAGCCGAACGGCAGAGCGAAGAATCGCAGGCGCGGAAGTCGCAGGTGGGTACCGGCGACCGGAGCGAACGCATCCGGACCTACAACTTCCCCCAGGGCCGGGTGACCGACCATCGCATCGGCCTCACCCTCCACCGCCTGTACACGGTGCTGGAAGGTGACCTTGAAGAGATGGTGGAGGCGCTCATCAGCGCCGACCAGGCGGAGAAGCTGAAGAAGGTGGAATAAGCGTGGATTGCGGACATTCTGTCGCCGAGGTGCTGACCTGGGCGAACTTTTTTCTCCGGCGCTCCGGGAGCGGGACGGCGCGCCTGGATGCTGAGGTGCTTCTGGCGCACATCCTGGGCGTCGAGCGGGTCTGGCTGTACACCCACCCGGAAGCCTTGCTGTCAGACACTGACCGCAGGCAATACTGCCGGCTGGTGCAGGCGCGCGCCGGGCGGACGCCCCTGCAGTACCTGACCCAGCGGCAGGAGTTTATGGGCCTGGAGTTTGCGGTCTTACCGGGGGTCCTGATTCCCCGCCCGGAGACCGAGTTGCTGGTGGAGGTCCTCCTGGAGCGGGTCAAGGGCCGTCCGGCGCCGGCGCTGGCCGATATCGGTACCGGCAGCGGGGCGATTGCCGTCAGTCTGGCCCATTATCTCCCGCATAGCCGCATCCTGGCGGTCGATATCTCCCCGGCGGCTCTGGCGGTGGCCCGGAAAAACGCAGCGCGGCACGGGGTGAGTGATCGTATTACCTTCCTGTCGGGTGATCTGCTCGCCCCCTTAGCCGACCTGGACCTGGCCGGGGGCTTAGATGCCATCGCGGCGAATCCGCCCTATATCCCGAGCGGGGATATCGCCGGTCTCTCTCCGGAAGTCCGGGAGCACGAACCCCGCCTGGCCTTAGACGGCGGACCGGACGGACTGGATAATTACCGAAGGCTGATTCCCGCCGCCGGGGCCTTACTCCGTGCCGGCGGCTGGCTCGCCTTCGAGGTCGGCGCCGGTCAGGCGGCGGCGGTGGCCGATTTGATGCAGGCGGCGGGATACCGGCAGGTGGAGCGCCATCAGGACCTGGCTGGGTGGGAAAGGGTGGTCGGCGGTCAGAAAGCCGCTGGCTAAATGAAATGTGCGCCCGCCCCAAATGCTCTAGACCGGCAGCGCTTAGGCAAATAATGGATAGAAGGACCAAAAGTTGTGATATAATAACTAGTGAAAACAAGGGGTGAAGCGCTTGGCTGAACTGATCAACGGAACCAGATTGCTCACCGCCGATGCCGTCTCGCCGGCGGCTGAGGCTATCGCTGTTGCCGCGGCGATCCTGCGGCAGGGAGGCTTAGTCGCTTTCCCCACCGAAACGGTTTACGGTCTGGGAGCGGACGCCTTAAACCCGGTGGCGGTGGAGGGCATCTTCCGGGCGAAAGGCCGCCCCGCCGATAACCCACTCATCGTCCATATCGCCGATTTGTCTGAACTCAGCGCGGTCGCGGCTTCGGTCCCCCCCCTAGCCCCGGCAGTCATGGCCCGGTTTTGGCCGGGGCCCCTGACGCTGGTGCTGCCAAAGACGCCGGCGGTACCGGCCATCGTGACCGCCGGCCTTGCGACGGTGGCGGTGCGGATGCCGGACCATCCGGTGGCGCTGGCCTTAATTCGCGCGGCCGGCACCCCGCTCGCGGCCCCCAGCGCCAACCTCTCCGGGCGCCCTAGTCCCACCAACGCCCGGCACGTATTGGACGATCTGGCCGGGCGCATTGAGGCGGTGGTGGACAGCGGGGAAACCGGGATTGGGTTAGAATCGACGGTGCTTGATCTGACGGGCGAAGTCCCGCTCATTCTGCGGCCGGGGGGACTGACCCGCGAAGACCTGCTGACCGTACTGCCGGAAGTCCACCTGGATCCGGGTCTGAGCCACGCTTCGGTGGCCGCCCGTTCCCCCGGGGTCAAGTACAAACATTACGCTCCCCAGGCGGAGGTAGTCGTCGTCGAAGGCAGTGTTCAGGCCATCCCCGCCTGCGTCCTGCGCCTGGCGGCGGAAGCCGAACAGCAGGGACGGCGGGTGGGTATTATCGCCACCCGGGAGACCAGCGAACATTATCCGGGGAAACTGGTCATGGTCAGCGGCAGCCGCGAAGCGCCCGGCACGATTTCGCACAACCTGTTCACCCTGCTTCGGCGCATGGACGCCGCCGGGGTCGACCTGATCCTAGCCGAGGGGATCGCCGATACCGGTCTGGGTCTAGCCATTATGAATCGTTTACGCAAAGCGGCGGGTTACCGAATTATCGAGGCCCTTTAGCGATACCTATCTCAGGGAAGGAAACGGAGGTGGAGCAGCATGCCGAAAAATATCCTGTTTGTCTGTACCGGCAATACCTGCCGCAGCAGTATGGCCGAAGCCCTGTTCCGGCAGATGTTGCCGGCTAAACTGGGCGAACGCGCCGAGTTATATACAGTCAGTTCGGTCGGGACGGCCGCGAATCCCGGTGACAGCGCCTCGGAGCACGCGCAAACGGTGCTCGCGGCCGCCGGCATTGACAGCTCCGGGCACCGGGCGCGGCTCCTCACCCCGGAACTGGTCGCCGCCGCCGACCTGGTGCTGACCATGACCCAAAACCACAAGCAAAAGGTGCTGGCCCTGGTCCCGGAGGCCAGGCGGAAGGTGTTTACCCTCAAGGAATATGTCCGGGAGAGCGCCGAAGTGGCGGCGGCCAAAGAAGCCCTGGCCGACTTATACAGCGCCCGGCAGGAGCAGCAGGAGCAGTTTATCCGCCAAAACCAGGGCCGCCTCGATTTGCTCCGGCAGCGGCGGGACGAACTGCATCGCGAACTGCAAGCGGTCGAGACCGAACTGCAGCGGCTGGAGGACAGCTTCCTTGACCTCCTGCTCCGCAACCGGCAGCAGCTCCACCAGCTGGAGGGTAAAATCGCCGATATCGACATCCTGGACCCCTACGGCGGGGATCTCGTTTTCAATGATACGGGGGCCACCGAGATCAACACGGCGCTGAATAAACTGTTAGCCCGGCTGCAGCAGGAAAACGGCTAATCGGGCGGTCCGATAATTACGGACGGCAGGAGATTTAAGCGGCGGGGAAGAATATACGTCCAAATTCGGGGTTATCCGGACACCAGGCAAAGAATTAATCTGGGGGTGACGGCATGCGTATTGCCATCGGCAGCGACCACGCGGGTTACGAGTTAAAAGAAAAAATCAAGGAGCTCCTGACCGACCTCGATCTGGATTTCACCGATTTCGGCACCAACTCACTTGATTCCGTGGATTACCCGGACATCGGCAGCAAGGTGGCCGAAGCGATTGCCAATAACGAGTTCGACCGGGGCATTCTGCTCTGCGGCACCGGGATTGGGATGTCCATTACCGCCAATAAAGTCCCCGGCATCCGGGCGGCGCTCTGCGGCGACCTGTTTTCGACGCGATTAAGCCGCGAGCACAACGACGCCAATGTGCTGGTCCTGGGCGCCCGGGTCATCGGCAATGGTCTGGCCCTCGAGATCGTGCACACCTGGCTGCTCACTGATTATGTCGGCGGCCGCCACAACCGCCGCCTGCATAAGATTCAGGATGTGGAGGCCAAGTACCACCCAAAATAAGGCGGGGAGGTTAGGATATGAGTATGCTGAAGCTGGTTGATCCGGAGATCGCGGAAGCCATTGAGCTGGAGAAAAAACGCCAGCAAACCCGGCTCGAGTTAATCGCCTCGGAAAACTTCGTCAGCCTGGCCGTCCTGGAAGCGACGGGGTCGGTCCTGACCAACAAATACGCCGAAGGCTACCCCGGCAAGCGGTATTACGGCGGCTGCGAGTTCGTCGACATCGCCGAGAGCCTCGCAATCGAGCGGGCCAAGCAAATCTTCGGCGCCGACCACGTCAATGTTCAGCCCCATTCCGGCGCCCAGGCCAATATGGCGGTGTACTTTGCCCTGCTGGAACCCGGCGACAAGGTCCTGGGGATGAACTTAGCCCACGGCGGGCACCTCACCCACGGTAGCCCGGTGAACATCTCCGGCAAGTACTTCCAGTTCATCCCCTACGGCGTCGACCCGGCGACCGGGCGGGTGGACTATGCGGCGCTAGACCGCTTAGCCCAAGAGCACCGGCCCAAACTAATCGTCGCCGGCGCCAGCGCATATCCCCGGATCATCGATTTTGCTGCCATCAGCGCCACCGCCAAAAAAGTCGGCGCCGCCCTGATGGTCGATATGGCCCATATTGCCGGTTTGGTCGCGGCGGGGCTGCATCCCAGTCCGGTCCCCTGGGCCGACGTGGTCACCACCACCACCCACAAAACCCTGCGCGGGCCGCGGGGCGGGCTTATCCTGTGCAAGGAAGCCTACGCCAAGGCGATCGACAAGGCCATCTTCCCCGGCACCCAGGGCGGACCGCTGATGCACGTCATCGCCGCCAAAGCGGTGGCCTTCAAAGAAGCGATGCAGCCGGAGTTTGCCCTGTACCAGGAGCAGATCGTGAAAAACGCCAAGGCCCTCGCGGCGGGTCTGCTCGAACAAGGCTTTGACCTCGTATCCGGCGGCACCGATAACCACCTGATACTGGTCGACCTCCGCCGCGCCGGCCTGACCGGTAAAGCCGCGGAGCAGGTCCTGGATGCGGTGGGGATCACCGTCAACAAAAACGCCATCCCCTTTGACCCGGAAAAGCCGACGGTCACCAGCGGCATCCGCTTAGGCACCCCGGCCCTCACCTCCCGGGGCATGAAAGAAGAAGCCATGGCCGAAATCGCGGCCTTAATCGCCCAGGTGCTCCGTCAGAGCGCCGACGAAGGGATAAAGGAAAGGGTCGCCCGGGGCGTACTCTCGCTCTGCCGCCGTTTCCCGCTGTATGATCATGAGTAAATTATTCCTCTGCGACCACCCGCTGGTGCAGCACAAACTCACCTTTTTGCGGGAGCGGACGACTGGCCCCAAGGAGTTTAGGGAACTGGTGAGCGAACTCTCGCTCCTCCTGGCCTACGAAGCCACCCGGGACCTCCCGCTGCGGAACGTCTCAATCGAAACCCCGGTGGCGCCGGCGGGTGGCCGGGTCCTCGGGGGCCGGAGACTGTGTATCGTGCCCATCCTGCGGGCGGGATTAGGGATGGTGGAAGGCTTCCTCCGCCTGGTGCCGGCGGCCAAGGTCGGGCACCTCGGGATGTACCGGGACCATGTGACCCTCCAGCCGGTGGAGTATTTGTGGAAAGTGCCGGCGGATATCGGCGAGCGCGATGTCATCGTGGTTGACCCGATGCTCGCCACCGGCGGGTCGGCCGTGGCGGCCATTGACTTTTTGCGGCGGCAGGGGGTGGCGAACATCAAGTTCGTCTGTCTCATCGCCGCCCCGGAAGGGCTCGCCCTGGTCGGGGAAAAACACCCCACCGTGCCGGTGTTCACCGCCGCCATCGACAGTCATTTAAATGAGCACGGTTATATCATTCCCGGTCTCGGCGATGCCGGCGACCGGTTATACGGGACGATCTAGGGGGGAAAGGGATGCCGCGGCCAAGCTGGGATGAATATTTTCTGGAAGTCGTTTCGGTCGTAGCCAAGCGCTCCACCTGCCTGCGCCGGCAGTTGGGGGCGGTTATCGTTAAAGACAAGCGAATTCTTACCACCGGTTACAACGGGGCGCCTAGTGGCCTGGCGCACTGTCTGGATGTCGGCTGCCTCCGGCAGGAAAAAGGAGTCCCCTCCGGCGAGCGGTTTGAACTTTGCCGCGGTCTCCACGCCGAGCAAAACGCCATCATCCAGGCCGCGTCCTACGGGGTCAGCATCCAGGGTGCGGTGATTTATACCTCCTGCCAGCCCTGTGTGGCCTGCGCCAAAATGATTATCAACGCCGGCATCCGGCGCGTCGTCTTCGGCGGCGATTACCCGGACCCGTTATCCCGGCAGGTCCTGGCCGAAGCGCAAATCGAAGTAGTCCAGTTTAAGGGGGTTTAGGGGCCATGGAGACGAAAACGATCGCTTTACCCAAACTGAACCGGCTGCATCCCTCCCTCGAATCGACGGCGCTGAAGCTGATGGAAGAAGCCGGGGAGCTGAGTGAAGCCATTGGCAAGTTCCGGGGCATGAACGGGGAGCGGGTTGACCTCGGGCGCAAGGAAGTTATCGACCGGATCACCCGGGAGCTGTTGGATGTGGCGCAGACCGCCATCACCATGATGTTTGTCCTCGAAGAACAGCACGATGTGGACTTAAACCGCGCGCTGAGCGACCACATCGATAAGCTGTTGCATAAAGGCTATCTGATTTTTGAATAGTTATCCTTCCGGCCGTTGGTTTTGGGCCGTCACAGTTCGGCGCCAGGTGGGCGCCGGAACTTTTTCCGGTGCAGATTCGACAGGAAAAGGGAGAAACCGGGCGGATTGCGCCTGCTTTATTGCCAATACCTGCCGTTTGCCTTGACAGCGTTCCGGGTTTAGGCTAAGATTAGGGCAGCAGAGGAAAACTGCCTGTTTGCCATGAACTTAACAGGCCGCGGTTTGAAGGAGTGAAGTTGGTGCACATCTACTACAACGCTTTTTGGATTGCGCTGGCGACGGCCTTGCTGCTGACGCCGGCCGTAAAAAGCCTGGCCCGCCGCATCGGCGCTCTGGACAAGCCTGACCCGCGCAAAGTGCATACCGAACCGATGCCCCGCTTAGGCGGGCTTGCGATTTACGCCGGCTTCTGCCTGGCGGTGGTCACCACCTTAGGCACCCAAAACCGCCAGCTGCAGGGGATTTTGGTCGGCGGCACGCTGATGCTCCTCCTGGGGGCCATCGACGATTTCCGCCCGCTGCGGGCCAGGGTGAAGTTTCTGGGCCAAATCCTGATTGCCGCCCTGGTGGTAATCTATTTCGGCGTCCGCATCGAATGGCTCACCAATCCCTTCCGGGGGATGGTTTACTTAGGCAAACTGGGGATCCCGCTCACCATCCTGTGGATTGTGGCGGTGGTCAACACGATTAACCTCTCCGACGGCCTGGATGGCCTGGCGGCGGGAGTCTCCTCCATCGCCGCCGCGACCCTGTTTCTCATCGCCTGGAAGGCCGGCCAGCTCCAGGTCCTGGTCCTCACCGCAGCGCTCGCCGGCAGTACGCTCGGGTTCCTGCGGTATAATTTTAACCCGGCCAAAATCTTTATGGGCGATTCCGGCAGCATGTCCATCGGGTTTATCCTGGCCACCATCGCGGTGCAGGGCGCCATGAAGAGCGCCGCCACCATTGCTATGGCCATCCCGATTCTGGCCCTGGGGCTGCCGATTTTTGATACCTCCTTTGCCATCGTCCGGCGCTTCTTAAACGGCCGGCCGATATCTGAACCCGACCGGGGGCATCTGCACCACCGGCTGCTGGAAATGGGCCTCAGTCAGCGCCAGGCAGTAATGCTGATGTACCTCATCAGCGTTTACCTGGGTTTTACCGCCTTTGTGATCTCGGTCGTGGATTCTTCTTCGGCGGCGCTGGTCCTGGCCGCCGTGGGGCTAACCTTTATGGTGGGGGCGAAAATGACTAATATTCTGGTCGTCCGTCCCGGGAGCAAGCATTACGACGGCTAAGAGGAGGCCTGGCTGTGGCATACAGAGTTTTAACGGTGTTTGGGACCCGGCCGGAAGCGATTAAAATGGCGCCACTAGTGAACGTTCTTGCCGGGAATCCCGGCAATTTTATTTCCCGGGTGGCGGTAACCGCCCAGCACCGCGGGATGCTGGATCAGGTGCTGGATTTTTTCCGCATCCGGCCGGACTACGACTTAAATATTATGCGCACGCGCCAGAGCCTGACCGATATCACGGTGCGCTCGCTTGGGGGTCTGGAGCCGGTCCTCCGGGATGATCGGCCGGATATTGTGCTGGTGCACGGCGATACCACCACCACCTTTGCGGCCGCTCTCGCCGCCTTTTACCAGCAGATAGCGGTCGGCCACGTCGAAGCCGGGCTGCGGACCGGGAACAAGGCGGCCCCCTTCCCGGAGGAAATGAATCGGCGTTTGGCCGGCGCTATTGCCGACCTGCATTTTGCCCCGACCCAGGGCGCGAAAGCCAACCTGCTGCGGGAAGGCGTACCCGAAGCGGCGATCTTTGTCACCGGCAACACCGCCATCGACGCGCTCCTGCAAACGGTGCGCCCGGATTTCCGTTTTTCCCGGGACTTGCTGAATAACCTCAATTACCGGCAGCGCCGAATAGTGGTGGTTGACGCCCACCGGCGCGAAAATCACGGCGAACCGATGGAGCAAATCTGCCGGGCGGTGCGCGCCCTGGTGACTGCCCACCCGGAGATCGAGGTCGTCTACTCCGTCCACCCCAACCCGGCGGTCGCCGAAGTGGTCACCCGGGTGCTGGGGCAGACCGAACGGGTGCATCTGCTGGAGCCCCTGGAGTATGTGGAGTGGGCCAACCTGATGAATCGCGCTTACCTCATCATCACCGATTCCGGCGGGGTGCAGGAAGAGGCCCCCGCCTTAGGGAAACCGGTGCTGCTGCTGCGGGACACGACCGAGCGCCCGGAAGCGATTGCCGCCGGGACGGTCGAGCTTACCGGTACCAGCCAGGAGCGCATCCTGGCCGCCGCCGGCCTACTGCTTGGGGATGAGGCGGTGTATGCGCGTATGGCCCAGGCCCGCAACCCCTACGGCGATGGCTGCGCGGCCGAACGGATCGTGCAGGCGCTGGCGTACCATTTTGGCCTCAGAGCGGACCGGCCGGAGGATTATGCCGGCTGATTTCCCCATTGAGCAGGACATTGGAGGCTTTACAATGACCGGGAAAGAAGAACCGCAGGTTACGGGTAAGCGCAGTTTATGGTTCCGGCAGATCAACCTTTACAGCCAGGTCAGTTTCGCCTTTGCCTCGGCCATGGCGGTCAGCCTGGGGATTGGCTATGGGCTGGACCAATGGCGGGGGACGGAGAAAACCTACCTCACGCTGTTTTTCGTGCTGGGGATTGTGGCCGGCCTCAAAAGTATGCTGCGGACCATCCGCGAAATCCACCGCTCCCTGGATGGGTCGGATTGAAGTGGCGCCGATCATAACGCCGGCGGCGGAGGGAACAGCAGAGCAACGGACCGGGTCACCAGGGCGTCCGCTTGCTGGGTCGCGCTCGCGGGTTTTCTCCTGGCTCTGGCCGGTGCGAAGGCTCTCGCGGCCGGCTGGCTTTTGGGCGCTGGGGCGGGTTTGGTCAATTTTCACTTGCTGCAGAATACCGCTGGCAGTATCCACAAAGCCGCTGGCGGCCAGAAACTGGCCCTGCGCCTGGTCGGAGGCTTGCTGCTGCGCCTGGGGCTCTCGGCCGCAGTGCTGATCTTGGCCATGCGGGTACCGGGGATCAGCCTTGGGGCAGCCGTCGGCGGGTTGTCTCTGCCTTGGCTCTTGGCCATGCGTCTCCCGGCTGAGGCCCCAGGCCAGACCCTAGTGCCGCCGGGGACGGCCGAGCCGGATCATCCGGCGCCAGACGAACAAAAATAACGAGTTTAGCCCGATTGTTGCGGGTGATTATCCAACCGCCGCCGTCCAAGCCCGCCAAAGACGCCGAAGTCGGGCGGCGGCCGGCATTATCTTCCTGAGCGAAACAACCGGTCAAACGGTTTTTTCCGGC
>CAZHIT010000016.1:7977-17455 GCA_964533125.1 uncultured Candidatus Sumerlaeota bacterium | reverse complement strand
ACCAAAATCACCCCCCGTGGGGTGATTTTGCGTAGGGGCGATTCACGAATCGCCCGTGCGTCATGGAACATCCTACTCTGCGTTTTACCTGCAATCTGCCGCTTCTCCCGTTCCCCCGCCCCCCCCGTTCCACAGCTCCCGCACCACGTCATTGCACGCCAGCATGGTTTCGCGCCAGCGCGGCAATCTCGTCATAGAGCTATGTTTTACCTATTGACGAATAAGCACCAGGGTACACCTTAGCCAAAGTCCCGTTCTGGTGCTACCCTCATTTCGTCTGCGATCATCCTTTCCCATACATTAAAAACCGGGTGCGAAGCCATTGCGGCTCCGCACCCGTCTGCCATAACTACTGGCTGAACTTCATGTCGTACACCCGAATCAGTTCATCCGGGCGGGGGGTCCACTCCAGCTTACTGTTGATTCCGTACAGGTCTTCCTGCTGGTACAGGTAGATGAAAGGGGCTTCTTCGACCAGGGTGGCCACGGTCGCGTGGTAGAGTTGCTCACGCGCCGCCACATCCATCATCGCCCGGGCGTCATCCAGCGCCTGGTCAATCGCCGGGGTGTGGTAATAGCAGAACCGCTGCCCGGAGCGGAACCAGGCGTAGAGCGAGTTATCGGCATCAAACAGCGTGGAGCCAAACCCGATCAGGAATATCCCTTCCATCTTTTTCTCGATGATCTTGGACACATGGATGCCCCACTCATTCACACTCAGTTTGGCCTTCACCCCAACCTGCGCCAACTGCCCGACGATAGCCTCCGCCACTTCCTTATCCATCACATACCGTCCGGCCGGCGTATCGAAGGGAATCTCCAGGCCGTTCGGGTAACCGGCTTCCGCGAGCAGCTGTTTAGCTTTGGCAGGATCATAGGAGTAACCTTTAATCGCCGGGTTATAGCCAAAGTCCATGGACGTCAGCGGCTGAGCCGTCGGATAACCGTGCCCCTCCAGCAGACTATTGATAATCCCGGGCACATCCACCGCATAGTTCAGAGCCTGCCGGACGCGGGGATCACTGAGCGGTCCGCCTTTATCCGCCACAATGACCACGGTGACATAGCGGGCGCTGGGCGTGCTGGCGACTTTGGTGGCTCCGCCGGCCGATAACGCATCGACCTGGTGCGGCGGCACATTGGCGATGATGTCCACCCCGCCGGTCTGCAGTTCGGCCACCCGGGTCGCGCTCTCCGGAATCGGCTTCATCGTCACTTTTTTAATCACCGGCGCGCCCTTCCAGTAGCTCTCGTTCGCCTCCATTACCACCGCCTCATCCTTGGTCCAGCTGACGAACTTATAGGGTCCGGTGCCGACCGGATTAGCCGCAAAATACTGCTGGCCGTGTTCTTCGATGTACTGCTTCGGCACGATCTCCAGGTTCAGCCGTTTCGGCATAATCGGGTACGGCGTCTTGGTGTGAATCCGCACCGTATACTGGTCCACGACGACTACTTCCTTGACCGAGCTGAAGTTACCGGCCTGATTCGAGCGCAACGCCGGGTCAATAATCCGCTCGATGTTATACTTCACCGTTTCGGCGTTGAAATCTTCCCCGTTGTGGAACTTAATCCCTTCCCGCAGCTTAATCTCCCAGGTCAGGTCATCGAGAGCCTCCACCGACAGCGCCAGCTCCGGCTGCAGCTGCATATTGGCATCCTGGGTCAGCAGACGGTCGTACATCTGCGTAGTCACATTGGTCGTCGAAGTCTCCGAGTGCATATGCGGGTCTAAGGTGGTGGCGTCCACGCCCTGGGCGATCACAATCTCCGTCTTAACCGCCGCCGGGGCTGTGCCGCACCCGCTCAGCGCGATGCTGGCCACGAGGGCCAACAGCAAACCGATGACTAACGTTATTTTTTTCATATCGATCAGTCCTTTCTCAATTTAGTCCCTGATCCAATACTCTCCTGTCTAATCGATAATCTCTTCCCGGCCGGCGTTTTCTGGCCTGGCCATTTTTCTTCGCTCCGGACATCCCCACACGTCCTGCCTTGGCCGCCGGGCCTTCCTGACCCTCAGCCTTGGCCGCCCCACCTCCCGCCAAAAAAATATTCCCGCCCCTCAACTAAAGGGACGGGAATACCCGTGTTACCACCCTAATTCGCCTCAACCTCACAGTTGAGACCTCACGAAGTACGGGCGCCAATAGCGCTGATACCCCCGGCATGTTAACGGTTGCCGCTTTGGTGACCCGGCTGAACCTACCAGCTTTCACCTTCAGTCCGCAGCTCAGGGATGAACTTCCTGGCCCGTAGCTCCGCCGGCTCTCACCTAACCCGGCTCTCTGTGGTCACACCGCTGCCAGTACTCTTCCCGTCATCGCTTTTACGTAGCGTTTTCAGTTTGTCGTTGCGCCGCCAGCCGTGTGGCCAGCAGCGAGTTATGTTTATAAAGGTAACATATTCGCTTTAGTTAGTCAACACCCTTTGGACGATTATTTTTAATTAAGCTTCTGGTTAGACCTGGGGAGAAGGGAATGAGAGCGCCGGGGACCCCGACCACGACCACTGCCGACCAACCGTCACTAACGGTTTGCAATGACAGAGTATGGTTCACGTCATTGCGAGGAGGCTCGCAGGCCGGCGCGGCAAAGACGCCCCCCGCCGCTTCGTCCTTCCGCGCCCATAGTACAGGCGGCAGCTTCGACCCGCCCGGGCCAGCGGCGCCATATTCTCCCTCCCCCAGCGCCCTCGGCTAGATACTCTCCAAAGCCCCATAGAGGTCGTCGATCAGGTCCGCCGCCTCCTCTATCCCCACCGACAGACGAATCAGACCGGTATGTATCCCCTGGTTCTTCCGCTCCTCCGGCGTCAGGCCGTGGTGGGAAGTGGTCGCCGGGTGTGAAAGGATGGTCCTCACCCCGCCCAGGGTGGTCACGAACTTAATCAAATTCAGATGCTGAATGAATTGGTTTACCTTCGCCTCATCGTCCGGCAGGTAAAAACTGAGCATGGCGCCGTAGCCGTTGGTCAACAACCGGGTAGCGAGCGCATACTGCGGGTTGTCTTTCAGCCCGGGATAAAAGACCTTAGCCACCTTCGGATGCTGCGCCAGCGCTTCCGCAATCACCAAGGCATTGGCAGACTGTTGCTTCACCCGCAGGCTCATCGTCCGGGCGCCTCGCTGCAGCAGCCAGGCGTCGAAGGAGCTAAGCGAACTGCCAAAGGTGGAAATCAGCCGCTTCACTTCGTTGATGGTGGGCCCATCGGCCACGACTGCCCCGCCGGTCACATCATTGTGGCCGCCGAAATACTTGGTGGTGCTGTGCATCACGATGTCCGCCCCGTGCTGGAGGGGCTTGATGTGCACCGGGGTCGTGAAGGTATTATCGACCAGGACTTTGGCGCCAATCGCGTGCGCGGCTTCGCCAATCGCGTCGATATCGTACACTTTCACAAAAGGATTAGTGCAAACTTCGGTTAAAAACAGTTTCGTGTTCGGCCGGGTGGCGGCCCGGACCACTTCCGGGTCGTTGAGATCGACAAAACTGCTCTCAATGCCCAGTTTAGCGAGGTCTTTCTTCAGCAAGGTATACGTCAGCCCGTACAAATTATCCGCCGCCAGGATATGGTCCCCGGCCTGCACCACCGCCAAAATCCCGGCCACCAGGGCCGCCATGCCCGAAGCGCAGACCGCCCCGGCTTCAGCCTCCTCCGCCGCGGCCACCACCTCGGCCAGGCCCGTCTGGTTCGGGTTGCCGGACCGGGAATAGAAATACCCGCCCCGGCCGGGATCGTTATGGACGGCGTTAATCGTATCCAGGTCCTTGAGCACGAAAGCCGCAGTCTGATAAATCGGAATCACATCCGGCCGGGTATTCCCCAGGACGGGATTGTCGCCAAAATGGACCAGTTGCGTCGCTGTCCCTAATGCTTTTTTCTTCGTCACTTTACCCCTCCTAATGTTTTACCTGCGGGTAACTGCCTGCCCTCCTTCCTGACGGTGTTCGCAGCGACTCTCTCCCGGGGGTTAGAAAACAGAAATACCTCTACCCAGATAGAGTAGAGGTAAATAGTACCTTCCCCCTCTTATCTGTCAGGACCGAAGTCCTGCAGGAATTGGCACCTTACGGCGAATGAGCCGCAGGTTGCCGGGTTTCATCGGGCCAGTCCCTCCACCACTCTGGATAAGAGCCATGCGCATATGTAATTGTCCATTATCTTATCACGGCCTCCCCGGTCCTGTCAAGCCGGAATTTTAGATTTCTACCCGGCCGTCCTCCCCCGGTTGGCGGGTTGTCCTATAGAAAATCCCAATCGCCGCCGGGATAACCCACCCAATCTGATCCTTTCTGGACGCAGACAGTGTGCGTTCAATAAACCTAAGGTGATGCTTGACAGTCCGCTCCCGGCCCAATACACTTAGGTCAGAGGGAGACCACCGCTCCCAGACGCCGAACCGGACAAACGAAGGGGGAATGGGGATGGAAGACATCGGGGGCCTGGCCCAATACTTAGCCAGTCTGGAACCGGTGGAGAAGGCCGTACGCCGGGAAGCCTTCCTGGCCATCGTCGCCGGGCAACCGGCCACCATCGGCCGCTTAAGCCAGCTAACCGCTCTGGAACCGTCGGAAGTAATGGGCGCAACTCAGAGACTATCCGACAAAGGGATTGTCGTCTATGACCCGGAGGCCGGGATGATCGTCGGTAGCGGCGGTCTGTCCCTCCGGCCGACGGAACATAGTCTCACCCTGGACGGCCGGGCCTTGTTCACCTGGTGCGCCGCCGATGCCATTGGGATCCCCGCTGCCCTCGGCAAAGACGCCAGGATCAACTCCATCTGCCACGCCTGCGGTGAACCCATCGCCATCACCCTGACCGCCGGAGCAGTCACTGCCGCCATCCCGGATACGACCTTGGTCTGGGTGGTCGAAGCCGACACCAGCCAATCCGTTTCCGGCCATACCTGAAGGCAAATCAACTTCTTTTGCTCAGTCGAGCATTTTGATGAATGGAAGTCCCGGGAACCCGGGCTCCGGGGACGGCTCCTGTCCTTGGATGAAACCGTTGAGCTGGGTCACCTCTGGTGGGCGGAGTTCCGGCCCGGCGGCGAGTAAACAGTCTTAAGAGCTTCCCTCGCCGCATCTGTCGCCCATTATCCCCTGCCCCGGACGTTCCTTCCGGGCCAAAAAACTGCTGTATCTGTCCCAACAATAGAGGAGGAATATGCCATGGCATATTCCTCCTTCATTCATAATCCGGGAAAGCTGTACCGGTTAGCTTTCTGCGCCCGGTTTCAGGGTTCTCACCCCAAAGGTAAAGAACACCAGACCAAACAGCAACAGAATCAGCAGATTAGTAGCCACATCCCCTAAACCTGCCCCTTGGTTCAGCCGCTGCCAGGCATCCATGGCCCATTTCTGGGGCACCAGGTTGGCCGCCAGCTGCATCCCAGCCGGCATCACCGAAAGCGGGATGAAACAACCGCCCAGCAGACAGGTCGGACTCACCAGCAGGCTGTTGATGGCCATGAACTTCTCCTGGTTGCCGGTCAACCCGGAAAGCCCAATGCTCAGGCCCAGCGAGGTCACCTGATAAACGCTGAGGATCAGGAACACATTCTGTACCGGCGTACCCCAGTCCACGCGGAACAATCCCGAAATCACCAGCAGGGAAACCGCAATCTGGAGCAATCCCAGGGCATAGTAGGCCAGCAGATTACCCAGTACCAGCTCGTATTCGTGTACCGGGGCGCTGAAGACCCGCAAAAAAATCTTACCCCGTTTATCCTCCAGGATAGCTCCGGTCAGGGTCGCCCCGTACAGCATCAGCACCATTATCAGGAAGCCCAGGCCCAACTGCCCGGTGAAGCTGGCGTCCGGCGGCCGGTTTTCCGCAATGGTCACGGCCACTTTCCCCGGCCGAGCCTCTGCCAGGTAAGTATCACCCCGCCCGGAGGCACCGGCTTCCATGTCCAGTCTCGCCGCCTCTCTCAGGTGCAGCAAAATGCCTTCCAGCTCCGCCCGGAACTCTTCGCCGGCGGCCGTAACTGCCCGCTCCTGCACCGCTATCCGCTCAGGTGTATCCAAGGCCAGGCTGCTGGTAAAGCCCACCGGGATCACCAAACCGATACCGACTTTTCCGGTCACCACGGCGTCTGCCAGCCGGGCTTCAGTGCTCACCTGCACTTTATATTCTTCTTGCAGATAATCGACCAGTTTGGCACCGGCTGGGCCCAAATCGGTATTCGCCACCCCGATCACCGGCTTCACCGGACTGCCGCCGGGATTCAGCGAAACCAGCATGATACTAACCAGCATGGGAACGACCAGGATAAAGCCAAGGGTACTTTTCTCCCGGAGCATTCGGCGCAGAACCGCCCCGGCAATCAGCCAGCTATTCATAAAATGCTTCCCTCCTGTTGGCCAGAAAACCAGCCATTAAGGTTATAACTGCGCCGGTCCCAAACAGGACCACCAGGTTCAGCCGGATATCCGTCAACCCCTGACCCCGCATCAAACCGGTATAGGCTTCGATCGCCCACTTGTTTAGGGTGAAATTGCTCAGCTGCCGGAGGGCCGGGCTGAGCCCTTCCTGGCCGGTCATGCCGCCGCTCAAAAACGACATGCAGATCACCAGCACCGGCACCGCCCCGCCCGCCAGTTTAGCCGAGTTGAAGATGTAGGCGAACAGAAAGGCCAGCGAGGTCGCGACAAAGGCGGTGGCGGCGGTCACCCCCGCCAGCCCGGCCGGGTTGCCCCAGTCGATCTTGAAGAGGTGGACCCCGGCCAGGATAATCAGCGCCGCCTGCAGTAAGGTCACGCTGAACTGCCCCAGCAGATAACCCAGGAGGATCTGACTCCGGGTCACCGGCCCGGCGAACACCCGCAGCAGGGTCTTGTCTTCCCGCTCGGTGATCAGGCGGATCCCCCCGGTGGCTCCGGCCAGCAGGATAAACATCACCAGATTGGCGGCGGCGAAGTATTGGATGAGAGGCAGCGCCGGCGCCTGCGGCAGCAGGATGCGGTTGGTTAATCCGCAATATTCTTCGGCCAAACCGCCACTGGCCCCGGTCTGACGCCGGACGAGGTTAGCGTTTTGACGATCCGTGAACCCCCGGACGATACCGGCCACCCGGCTGACTTCCAGCTGGCTGCCGGTCCCCCGGATCACCTCAACCGATACGGCTTCCCCGCGCTCATACCGGAGGCGGAAGTCCGCCGGCACCGCCACCGCCACGGCAAAAGCATTGTCCTCCCGGGCGGTCCGGAAACCGGTTTCATCCATTTCCTGCAACTCCAGCCACTCCGATTGACCCTTGAGATAGTCCCGCAGCGGCTGACCGGCACTGCCGGTATCCGCGCTGAAATATGCCACCGTAACCTTGGGTGCGGCAACTGGTTCCGTTACCGCCGGCGGCATCGCCAAACCCATAAAAAAAGTCATCAGCAGGGGAAAAACCACCATCGCCAGCAGCATCGGTATACTCTTGGCGCTGGTTCGCAAAAACTTAGCGGCAATAATCCCTACCACGCTAATCCCTCCTAGTCCCGCAGCGTACGGCCGGTTAAAGTCAGGAACAGGCTCTCGAGGTCCGGCTCTGCCACCTGGATGCTTTTCATCCTTATCCCCTGCCGGACTAGCAGGTAGAGAATGTCCGGCAAACACTCCTGGGTATTCCGCAGTGCAATCTCCAGCCGGTCTCCCTGCAGATTAACGCTCTGCACGTGTTTCAATCCCTTAATCCCCTCGACTGCGGTGAAGTTTATGCCGGCGGTTTCCACGACCAGTTTCTCCACCGCCGCCACCATGTTTTTTAACTCCGCCTTGGTGCCGCAGGCAATCAGTTTACCGTGATCGATGATGCCGATGCGGGAGCAGAGCGCCTCTGCCTCCTCCATGTAGTGGGTGGTATAGATAACCGTTGCCCCCTGCCGGTTCAGCTCCTGCACCGCCTCCATAATATGGCTGCGGGACTGAGGGTCGATCCCCACCGTGGGTTCATCCATTACCATCACCCGCGGCCGGTGGACCAAAGCGCAGGCGATGTTCAGGCGGCGCTTCATCCCTCCGGAAAACTTGGCCGGCGTTTCTTTCTGGTGCTCCGAGAGGCCGGTGAACTTAAGCGCTTCGCCCGCCCGCTCGTGCAGCTCCTTCCCGCGCAGGCCATAGAGGCTGCCAAAGAACTCCACGTTCTCCCGGGCGGTAAAATTGCTGTACAGGGCCACCTCCTGGGGCACCAGACCGATCATCCCCTTGACTTCGACCGCGTGTTTGCGCTGATCCAACCCAGCCACCCGCACGTCCCCGCTGTCTGCTTTCAGCAGGCCTAGGAGGATTTTGATCGTCGTGCTTTTCCCCGCCCCGTTGGGTCCGAGGAGCGCGTACGCTTCTCCCTGCTCGATTTCCAGGCTCAGGTTATCCACCGCGAGCTTCCCATTGTAACGCTTGACCAGATTGTGCAGTTCAATATAAGCCAAATTACCGCCTCCCGGTTGTCTTGATGCTCTAATGATACCACCCGGCCGCTGCCCCCCAACAGAACGAAAAGTCACCTTCACAGGTGACTTTGGTCATTTCATCCGGGCGGTGGCATCTTTCCGGTCAGGTAGAAAACGGCGATCTGCGTCCGGTCCCGCAAACCCAGCTTATCTAATATGATCGAGATGTAGTTCTTCACCGTACCCTCACTCAAATATACCGCTTGGGCGATTTCCCGGTTGGAGAGCCCTTCCGCAATCAGGGCCACAATCCTCTCTTCCATCGCCCCCAGTTGGTAAGAGGCCAGGTTCAACGGCTTATCCCGGCGCAGCAGCGGCAGGAGCTTATCGGCGACATCCGGGTGGATGAGCAGATTGCCGCCGGCCACCGCCTTCACCGCTTCAATGATCCGGTCCGGGGCCGTGTTTTTCAGCAGATAGCCGCTGGCCCCATTGTTCAGGGCAGCCACGATGTATTCTTCATCGTCAAAAGTGGTCAAAATCAGCACCTTTACCTGGGGGAGCGCCGCTTTTATCAGCTTGGTTCCGATCACCCCGTCGCACACCGGCATCCGGATGTCCATCAGGACCACATCCACCGCCTGCAACTGACCGAACTGCCGGGCTTCCTCCCCGTTTGCCGCCGTTCCCGCCACCGTCAGCCCCGCATCCATCCCCAAAATCAAGCTGAGGCTGTCGCGGATCAACCGGTCATCGTCCACGATCAGGACCCGGATGGCCACTTTGCTCCCCCCTTCCTCACCCCTCATCCCGGCGCGGCAGGATGGTCTTCACCGTAAACCCGCCGCTCCCATCAATAATCAGCTCCCCGTCGGCCAGTTTGGTCCGCTCCTCCATCCCTTTCAGGCCCAGGCCAGGCGCCACCTGCGCACAGCCGGGGCCGTCATCGGCCACCGTCAGCACTGTGGCCGTCGGGCTGTACTCCAGAATCACCTGCACATTCTGCGCCCGCCCGTGCCGGACCGCATTGGTCAGCGCTTCCTGGGCGTTTTTGTAAAATATGATCTCCGCGCTGGGGTAAAGTTTATACGGCC
>CAZHIT010000016.1:2370-7967 GCA_964533125.1 uncultured Candidatus Sumerlaeota bacterium | reverse complement strand
AATCCTGACCCCGGTCCGGCGGGCGAAGTCCGCCGCCAGGTCCGGCAGCGAACTCGCTTGGGCCGGGGCCGCCGCCGGTTTGAGGTTTCTCACCGTTCGCCGCAGCGTCTCGATGCTTTCCCGCAAATTGTCCCGGACGGACGAAAGCATCTGGCTGCCTTTGTCCAGATCCGTCGGGAGAACCCGGAGCGTGGCCTCCGTCTGCAGCAGAATCCCGGTTAGCTGGTGGCCGATGGTATCGTGGATTTCGCCCGAGAGGTGGCTCCTCTCCTCTATCTGAGCCAACTCGGCCACCTTTTTGGCGTATTCAATCAGCCGCTTGCGGGCATCTTCCAGCTCATAGCTGTACCGCCGGACCTCATCGTACAACCCCTCACTGTCCTTCACCGCGCGGTCCATCTCCGACAGCCGCAGTCCGGCCAAAAGAGTGAACAAAAACAACAGCAGGTTAACCAGCAAATACTCGGTCCGGCCGCCATCCAGGAGATAAATCTGCAGGCCGAAAATAGTCAAGACCAGCGGATAACGCCCGTTGCCGGTCAGGAGGATGGTATCATACAGGGTGGTCAGCAGCAGCAGGTTGGTCATCCCGCCGAACTGCCGCCAGAGGAAGAAGACGGCCACCATTTCCGCCGCGAGCGACAGCCATACCCATTTCCCCGGCAGCGCAATCACCCGCAGCTGCGCATTAAGCAGGTACAGCAGGCAGAGTAGGAAAAACCGCTCCACCGGGATTTCCCGGGCCGAAAGCAGGGTAAAGACAATCCCCCCCAGGATAAACAGATAGCGGAGAAGCAGATTTTTGTCCCGCAGCACGAAAAACCCTCCTCTCCACTCCTGTTTCCCAGTCTTTACCGGAAAATCAGTCCGCGAGCCAACCCGGAGCCCGGCGCAGCAACTCTTCCGCCTGCCGCATCATCCCTTCAATTATTGCGCAGGCCGACAGCTCTTCATGGATCAGACCGGAGATCTGCCCGGCCGGCAGCTGACCGGTCAGCATATCCCCCGCGTCCACTGCCGCCTGGAATTTCCCTTTCTGCAAGGCTTCAATTTCGGCCTTCGGCGCCGCCTGCCGCTCCAGCTCCGCTACCGCGATCGTCGTCTCGCTCTTTAACGCCCGCATCGGATGCCCGGTGGTCCGGCCGATATGGAGGGTATCGGTGTCGATGGCGTCGATTATCCTCTGCTTGGCTTTGGGGTGAATCCGGCTTTCGCTCGCGACCATAAAGCGGGTCCCCATCTGTACCCCGCAGGCGCCCAGCATCAGCACGGCGGCTAAGCCCCGCCCGTCCGCAATCCCCCCGGCGGCCAACACCGGAATCTTCACCGCGTCAATAACCTGGGGCAGCAGGGGCAGGGTGGTCATTTCGCCGATATGCCCCCCGGCCTCCATCCCTTCGGCGACGATTCCGTCGGCGCCGTTTTCTTCCATCCGCTTCGCCAGCTTCACGTTGGGGATTACCGGGAAGACCTTCACCCCGGCGGCCTTCAAAGCCGGCATATACGGCAGGGGGTTACCAGCCCCGGTGGTCACCCCGGCGATGCCTTCTTCCGCCACTACTCTTACCACTTCGGCCACGTTCGGGCTCATCAGCATTAAATTGACCCCAATCGGCCGGTCGGTCAGCGCCCGGGCTTTGCGGATTTCCTGCCGCAGCGATTCCGCGCTGTGGCCGATGGACGCCATGACTCCAAACCCACCGGCCTCCGAAACCGCTGCCGCTAAAGTAGCATCGGTCACATAGGCCATAGCGCCGCAGAAAATGGGGTATTTAATCCCCAGCAAATCGCAAATCGGTGACTTAATCATTGCTTATCTCCTCTTTCGTCGCGGAATCGTTCTCCGAACCGTCCAGCCCTACCCGCCGGGGCGGCCGGGGACCAAAATACTGGTATAAATTGCACTGTAGCCGGCCGTTGTACAGCTTGCGTTTTTTGTCCGCGTTCCGGCCAAAGTACCTTTCAAACTCCGGGTGCGCCGACAGGACGTAGACCGACCAGGTATCCAAAGTACGGAAGACCTGCCCCATCTCCCGGTAGAGTCTGGCTACTTCCGCCTCCTCCCCCATCCGCTCTCCGTACGGCGGGTTGCACAGGATATACCCAAAGCGTTGGCGGGAGCGCAACTCTGCCACTGGCAATTTCTGAAACCCGACAAAATCTGTCACCCCGGCGGCCTCGGCGTGAAACCGGGCCAGGCTGATAGCTTCCCCGTCGATGTCCGAACCGAGCGCCCGGAAGCTGACATCACCCCACCGCTTATCCTTGGCTTCCTCCCGGGCCGAGAGCCACAGAGGCGGCGGTACCACCGGCCAGGCCTCGGCCGCGAAGGTCCGCCCCAGGCCGGGCGCGGTGTTCGTGCCGATCAGGGCCGCCTCAATTGGTATCGTCCCCGACCCGCACAGGGGATCCACCAGCGCCCGCTCCGGCCTCCAGCCGCTGAGGTTGATGATCGCCGCCGCCAGGGTCTCCCGCAGCGGGGCCTCCCCCACCAGTTTCCGGTAGCCCCGTTTGTGCAGGCCCACCCCGCTCGTATCTATGGTCAGGGTAGCCACGTCCCGAAGCAGCCCGACCTCGATCGTGTAGCGGGGTCCGGTCTCCCCAAACCAGGTCCCGCCGTACTTATCCTTCATTGCCTCGACCACCGCTTTTTTCACGATGGCCTGGCAGTCCGGCACGCTGAACAGCTTGGATTGGATTGATTTGCCGTTAACCGGGAAGTTCGCATCCGCCGGCAGCCAGTCCGTCCACGGCAGCGCCCGCGTCTGGTCGAACAGCTCTGTAAAACTGGTCGCCCGGAACTCGCCCATCTTAATCAGGACCCGCTCCGCCGTGCGCAGCCACAGGTTCGTCCGGCCAATCGCCGCCAGGTCCGCCGTGAAGGTAACCCGGCCGTTCTCGGTTTTCAGTTCGGTATACCCCAGATGCCGCAGTTCCTTGGCCACGAGCGCTTCCAGTCCGAAAGCCGCCGTGGCAATCAGTTCGATTTTCGCGGGTAACACCTCCGTGCGCAGCTTATCGTCCGGCCTCCGCCATCGCCCGGACGCCGGCTCTAATCGCCGTGAGCTTATAAGCCCGGCTCTTTTGGGTGATCGGGATTAGATCAAAAATACTGGATTGCACATGGTTGAAGAAGAGTTGCATCGACGCAAGACAATTGATCGTGCCGTTGCCGGACCCGCCGGCCGCTGCCACGCCCAGCGCGGGCTTCCCGGCCAGGCCGCTTTTCCCCCCGTCAAAGGTCTTCGAGGCTTCGCACCGGCGCAAGCGGTCAAAGAACACCTTGGCCGATTCGCTCATCTCGCCCCAGTACACCGGGGAGATAAGCACATAGGCGTCCGCCGCCAGTACGGCCGCCTGCGTCGCCGCGAAGTCGTCCGCAATCACGCACTCATGCACCGTGCGGCACTGGCCGTAGCCCCGGCCGCAGGCGCGGCAATGCTCCAGTTGCAGTCGGTTGAGGTCAATCAGTATCATCTCCGCCCCGGCTTCCCCCCCGCCTTCGAGGGCCGCCTGACCGCAGGCTGCCGTCAGGCCATCCGGATTGGGGCTAGACGTAAACACCACGATTCTCATTACGTTCACCTCCCGATTTGAAAAATATCCGCCTGCCTGCTTTATTTGGGTTGGAACAAATGGGCCTGGGCAAAGAGCGAAGGGCCGCCGCCGGTATGGAAGAAGCACACCGCCTCATCCCGGGGAATCGCCCCGCTGCGGATCAGATCCTGGGTCGCCCAGGCCGTTTTGCTGGTATAGACATTTTCGAGGAAGATGCCTTCCGTCTGCGCCAGATTGTACACCGCCGCAAGCGAACCCTCGGTCGGCTCCGCGTACCCGGCCCCGAGGTACTCATCGTACACCGTGGCCACCGTCTCCAAGTTCACCACCGGGGTCAGACCGACGCGCCGCTCCACCCCGGCCCAAATGTCCCGGAGCAAGCCCGTGAGGTGGTCTTTGGGATATTCGACACTCACCACGTGCACATGGAAGGGATGCCCGAGGACGGCGGTGCCGTAGAGGAAACCGGTGGCCGTCGCCGCCATCGCCCCGACAATCACCACATGCTTTAAGTCGATTCCCATCAGATCCGCCTGGCCATGCAGTTCAAACGCTGCGTTCGCGTAACCCAGCGTCCCTAAGGTGGGTTCGCCGATGATATAGGGCTTCCGCCCCTCCCGCCGCAGCTGGTCGGCCAGTTCCCGGGTGGCCTTACCCCGCGCCTCTTCGTCCGCAGGACCTAAAAACACTGACTTTACGCCCATCAGGTGGTTGAGGAGCATATTCCCCTGATAAAAGTCCGGCTTACTGCCATTGAGCAGGAGAATGCACTCCAGACCAACCTTGACCGCGGCCGCCGCCGTCAGGCGGCACTGGTTCGATTGCAAACCACCGGCCACCAAAATCACATCCGCCCCCTGGCTGATGGCGTCACCCAGCCAAAACTCCAGGTTCCGGACTTTGTTGCCGCCCATCCCCAGACTGATCACATCGTCCCGCTTGACGTAGAGTTGGTCGTGGTTCACCTGCGCCCCGTACCGCGGCAGATGCTCCAGCGGCGTCGGGAAATTACCTAGGCGGACCCGGGGAAACTTGGAGAAAAACACTGCTACCCCTCCTTCTTTTGATTCTGCTGTTCCAGACATTTGATCATCGCTACCAGCGACGCATTGACCGGCGTGGGAATGCCATACTCCGCCCCCAAGCGGACGACCGCTCCGTTGATCCAGTCAATCTCGGTGGGCAGGCCCCGCCGCAAATCCCGCACCAGCGACGGCACGTTCTCGGTCGCGAGGTACCGGGTCAGGGTTTCCAGGGTTGCGGTCAGATCCACCCCGGCCGCCGCCGCCACCGCCTTGGCCTCCCGCACAATCTCGGCCTTGACCGGGTTCAGCGTTTCTCCCGCCAGGTTCCGGTTATTGATGCCCAGGATACCGGCCAGGGCATTGGCCACCGAGTTAATCAGCAGCTTGTTCCACAGCGCCGCCGGGAAATTGGTCTCCAACCGGCATTCGATCGGTGTTCCTGCCAACATAGTCGATAGCAACCCGGCGACCCGCCCCGGCGGCAGCAGCACCCGGCCCGGGAAGTACCGCACCGATCCATCACCTTCGCTGCCGGCGCCAAACTGCACAATCCCCCGCTCCATGGGGTGACCAAGCTGCTGCGCCAGTTCCGCCTCAAACCCCAGGCCATTCTGGAGAGCTACTACCGTGGTGCCCGGGGCCAGTTTATCCCGCAGTATGGCGGCCGCGGCCGGCAGGGAGCGGATTTTGCCGGTCAGGAGCACGATATCCCTCTCCCCCAGCGCCGGCAGTTCCTCTGGACAGCAGACCGGGATGGGAACAGTCCGGGTTTCCCCTGTCCCAGCGAAAGTGATCCGCAGCCCGGCGGTCTTCACCCGCTCTGCGTGCACGCTGCTTCCCACCAGGGTGACCTCGGCTTTACCGGCCAGCAGGGAGGCTAACACGGAGCCAATGGCCCCGGCCCCGTAAATCCAAATTCTCTCGGTCATCGCTTCTCTCCTCAGGCAGTTTTAATCCAGCATCTCAAACTCCACCGGCCAGGTCACCCGCCCCGGGGGAATTTCATCCCGCTCT
>CAZHIT010000016.1:0-2360 GCA_964533125.1 uncultured Candidatus Sumerlaeota bacterium | reverse complement strand
TAGGCGCGCCCGGTAAGCGGTAAACGACCCCGGCAGCAACTCCAGCGCCATCGCCGACGGGCGCGCCTCGGTCACGCCCTCCCAGCTTAGACCGGTAAACAGCTCAGCGGTGGCTGGGGCCGCCGGATGCAGGGGGACGATCAAATCATCCCCGCCCGTTCCCCGCCGGTCCGGAGCGCCCGCGATCCGCCGGAGCATCGCCCTGGCCGCAATCTGATCCGCCGCCAGAAAACAGCTCACCCGGTCCCATTTCCCCGGCTCGTAGCGGGCATAACCGGCGGGCACACCCTCCCAAAGGAAGACCCGGGAACGCATCGCCGGACCGGCGCTCACCCAGTCGGTCAGGCGGTCGCCGGGCTGGACGGAGAAGTCAACCCCGGCCTCACAGTACGCCCTCAGAGCCTGCAGCGCCGGGATATCCTCCGTCTGGACCGGGCGCTCGGTGTACTCCCCATCCTCGGCAGTGACCAATAGATCCGCCAGTTTCACCCGCAGGTGGCTGTGCCCGTACGCACCCGTAAGATACCCAAAGCGCGGGTAATAGCTCACATGCCCCAAGAGAAAGCTCACCTGGTACCCTTTAGACCGGGCCAATTCGTGGCCGTACTGCATCAACGCCCCGCCGACCCCTGAGCGCTGCCACTCCGGCAGCACGCCCACCGGCGCCACGTTCACCGCCGGCACCGGAATCCCGCCGATCGAAAGCCACCGGGGCGAAAAGAGGGCGTGACCTACGACTTCCCCGTTGCACTCTGCCACGATGGACAACTCCGGATCAAACTCCGGCCGCAAACGGTGGATCGCTACCAGGATACTCTCCCCGCTGTGATGCCTAAACGCCCGGGTGTGCACCAGCGCAATCCTTGGGTAGTCCTGGGGCTGCTCTCCCCGGATGGTGAACGGCATCCGATCACATCCTCTCTGCTCTAGTTTTTAGGGCGATGGAATCACACCGATGCGGACCGCTAATTCCTGCGGCCGGTGCTAATTCGAAATGAAACGAGCTTGGTACTCCGGCCCAAATTGCCTGAAGCCGCTGGAATTCGCCAACATTATCCGATGCAGGCGCTTCCCTGCCGGCAAAGGCAGACGCCAACCTGTCTGATCCGCCTTTCCGTCATCGGTAGGGGATACCTTCAATGTCCAACAGCCGCCGCTTCAGCGGCAGCCCCCCGCCAAACCCGGTCAGGGCTCCGCCGGAGCCCAACACCCGGTGTCAGGGAACGATCAGGGAGACTCGGTTGATGTGCATCGCCATCCCAACCGCACGGCTTGCTTTCGGACTGCCGATCGCTCGGGCGATATCGCCGTAGGTAACGGCATCACCATAACCCACCTGGTGGCAGGCACGCAGGGCCCTTTCCTGGAACGGAGTGTACGCGCACCCCTCCCAGTCGATCGGACAGTCAAAACGTACCGGTTCACCCCGGAAATACGCGGTCACCTCCGCTTCAACCTTGGCCAGGTCAGCTTCGGTAAAACGCTCCCCGATGAGACACGAATCAAAGGCGCAATCCGGCGGCAGCAGACGCCCGAGCGCCACTTCCGCCTCCTCCCGGGTCGGGACGGGAAGATTCAAGGCAACCAGCCCCGCCTGCGTGGCCGCCGCTCCCACCCAACCCGCCGCAGTCGGGAAATAAGTCGTTCGTACCGGTTTCATTATTTTCACCACCCACTAAACGGTTATATCTGCCAGTAAAACTTCCATGCCACCGGCGTTTTTCCTGCTTGCCGGCATCGAAACCACCCGGCGGAAGCAGTCAGGCTGCCCCGGCACCGCACCTGGTATGAAAACTGCACCGGCGGGGATACGAATCAAACCGCGCTGATCCGAGCCCTCGGCATGGCCGGTACCAAGCCTCAGCCAAAGGAAAAGAACAGACAGAACTTAATCCATCTGTTCCTGTTCTCCCTCAGCTCGGGGAAGCAAGTGAGGCAGTCTACTTAACGATCAGCACCGACACCTTAGCCGTATTGGCCACCCGGCCGCTCACGCTGCCCAGGAGGAGCCGGTTGAACCCGCCCAAACCGCGGCTGCCCAGCACGATCAAATCATAACCGCCGGTCTCCGCCGTTTCGTTAATCACCTCGGCCGGACTGCCCTTGCCCAAAATCGTCTGTACAGTCACACCTTCCTGCTGGAACTGTTCCTGGGCTTTTTGGAGCACGCCTTCGGCCGCCTTCTGGATACTCTCGTTGTTCACGTAGACGCTGTCAAAATCGCCGTAGATGATGATCTCCTGGGCAACCGACAGCACCGTGACCTCCACCGGCAAGGCTTTGGCCAGGCGGATGACTTCGGCAATCGCCCGGGCCGAGTACTCCGAACCATCGGTGGCGACTAAGATTTTCTGCATACT
>CAZHIT010000015.1:0-17844 GCA_964533125.1 uncultured Candidatus Sumerlaeota bacterium | reverse complement strand
GTTTACCGCCGAAGGTACCGCGACCTCGGCCGGCGGCGGGGCGGTCATGTTTACCGGGGGCAATCTGGCCGGCTATACACCGACGGACGGATTCAGCGGTCTCGACTCGTTTACCTATACCGCTCTGGATTCGGTTGGCAATACGGCCATCGCCACCGTCCGGGTGACTGTCCTGCCCCAGGACCTGACGGCCCCGGTGTGGGTGGCCGGTTATCCGGCGGTGAGCGTGCACTACACCGACCGCTACGGACTGACCCTGACCGGCAAGCTCAGCGAAGCAGGCACCGTGTACCAGATCCTGGCGCCGGCGGACCGCCAAGCCCCCAGCCCGGTGCAGGTGAAAGCCGGGCAGCTCGGGGACGGCAGCAGCGATTTCAATGTCATCCGCTGGAGTTGGGATACTGTGGCGGCCAACACCCTCTGGGCGAGAGAGTTTCCCGCTCTCCTGACGAACATGGACTATGCGCTGTATCTGGTGCAGGAAGACACGCTGGGGAACCTGTCCGGGGTCACGCGTCTGACGGCCTCAACCGCTTACCCAGTGCGTACCCTGGCGGTAGAGAGCGTCGTCGACGATTCCGTAACCCTCACCTGGCAGGAAGAACTCTCAGCCACCGGCGCCGCAGTCTGGGTGAAAGCGGGTGCGGGAGCGTATGTCCCGGCTGAATACGACCTGAGCGCGGCCGAACTGGGTGCCGCCCGGACGGTGACGGTAAATGGCCTCGCAGTGGGCAGCACCTATACCTTCCAACTGGTGGCGGACGACGGCCTTCACCCTGGCCTTTCGAACGAAGTGACTGCCTTCCCCGGCTTCGGCGGCGGCACGGGCATCCCGACTGATCCTTTCCTGATCCGGACCGCGCGGCAGCTGGATAATGTACGCTATGTGAACTTGGCTAACTTCCGCCTGGAAGCGGACCTGGATCTGACCGAATACCTGGCCGAATCGGGCGAGGGATACCACGCCGGCAGTCTCTGGGAACCCCTGGGTACGGCGGCGAGTCCGCTGACCATAACCTTTAACGGGAATAACCATACCATCGCTAACCTCGCGATTAACCGGAGCGGCGAGACCAATGTGGGGCTCTTCGGAACTCTGGCGCAAAACTCCCGGATCACGAACCTCTGCCTGACCGATGTTCAGGTGACGGGCGGCAATAACACCGGCGGCCTGATCGGCGCCGCCGCCGGGACGACCGTCAACTCCTGTTATGTGACGGGTGCGGTTACCGGCGCCGCCAATACCGGTCTTCTGGCCGGCAGTCTGGCCGGGGGCAGCGGCGCTCTCGTCTGGGATTCGTATGGAGATGGGCAGGTGGACGGTACCGGTGCCAATTTGGCGGCGCTGGTTGGCCAAAACGGGGGTTCCATCTACCGGTGTTACGCCGCCGTGACCACCGCTTCCAATCCGGATATATCGCTTGCCAGCTGCACCGGCGCTGGCCGGGTGGACTTTAGCCATTACGACCGGGAACTGCTCCGGGCGGGGGACCTCGGGACCGGCAGCGGCAGCGAGCAGACCACTGCAGCCATGCAGCTAGCCGCCACCTACCTGTACTGGGATTTCGCCCAGATCTGGGCGATCCAGGACGGCAGCGGCTATCCCTTCCTGCAATGGCAGACCCCCGGGGCCGACCTGACCCCGCCGGGCTTTGCGACATCTTACCCGGCGCTGGGGGATATCACTTATGACCAGGTCAGCAAGAACGCCGACGTGGAGCTGCGCGTTTTGGTCAGCGAAGCCGCCGACATCTTCTATGTCATCCCGGACCCGGGCAACTACAATAGCCCCAGCACGGCGCAGGTAATCTTGGGGCAGGATGGCGAAGGGGAGGCCCAGGCCCTGGCCGGTAGCTTCGCGATAGCGGCCGACACACCCCTGGTTTACCCGGTCAGCGGGATCCCCACCGGGCAATCGAATCAGGTTTACTTAGTTGCCCGGGACGCCCTCGGCAATGTTTCCCCGCTCCAATCCCTGTGGCTGGAGCTCGCGGACATCACGCCGCCGGAGTTTGACGCCGGTTACCCGGCGCTCTCCGCCGGTCTGGATTCGTTTACCTTCCGGGCCCTGGCCGCCGATGGGGCGGTCCTCTCCGCCAGTCTGTACTATGTGGTCCTGCCGGCGGCGGATGCGGTCCCGACCACCGGGCAGGTTGTGGCCGGCCAGGACAGCGCCGGCAACCCCGCGCCCTGGTCCGGAGCAACCGTGGCCGTTGGCTTGCCGGTGACCGTCACCGGCCTGCAACCCGGCACGGCCTACCGGCTGGACTGTGTGCTGGCTGATCGGTTTGAGAATGCCTCGGCGGTCCAGTCCTTTACCCTGACCACCAACCTGCCGGTAAGCGACCTGGCCGTGAGCCAGATCGGGGATACGGAACTGACCCTGACCTGGACCCCGCCGGCGGCGGCGGAGCAGGTGGAACTGCGGATCCGCTCCGGCAACACCGACTACGCACAGGCAGCCTACACCCTGACCGAGGCCGAGATGCTGACGGCGTCTTCCGCTACCGTAACCGGGCTTACGCCGTTTGTCGAGTATACCGTACAACTGACGGTGGCCGGCGGACCCAACGCCGGAGCTTCCAATGCCACGACGGCGGTGACCGGGTTTGGCGGCGGCCAGGGCACGGCGGCGGAGCCCTTCCAGATCAGCAATTTGCAGCATTTGGCCAATGTACGCTCTAACCTCAACCGCCACTATGTCCTGACGGCGGACTTAGACCTAGGCGTTGAACCGTACACCAGCGGCGCCGGGTGGGAGCCCATCGGCACGATCGCCGCGCCGTTTACCGGGTCATTTGACGGCGGCGGGCACACCATCTTAAACCTCTACAGCAACCGGACGGCGGAGACCGGCGTCGGTTTCTTCGGCGCGGTCAGCGGGGCGAACGTCCGCAACCTGAACTTCAGCCAAGTCAGTATTGCCGGCGGGAGCCAGACGGGCAGCCTGGCTGGTCGGGTTAGCGGTGGCAGTATCAGCGGCTGTACCGTCCTCAATGCGGTCATCACGGGCAGCGGCCAGACTGGTGGTCTGGTGGGCAGCCTGGTGGGCGGGACGATTACCGCCGCCGGCGTCAGCGCCTCGATTGTCCAGGGCGGGAGCGAGACCGGCGGTCTGGTGGGCAGCGCCACCGGCCGGATCGAGTCGGCCCGTACCCTCTCGACGGCGGTGGAAGGCAGCGAGTACGTGGGCGGAATCGCCGGCCGGGCGGCTGCCTGCCCAATCGTCAACGCCTATACCGGCGGAGGCAGCGTCCGGGCGAGCCGGGCGGTGGGCGGGATCGCCGGCACCCTCGGGGGCGATTCGCCACTCCAGAACGTTTATTCCACCACCTGCGTCATCGGCGGTGACTATACCTCCACTTACGGCCTGGCCGGTTACGGGGAAGCGGCGGGTACGCTGGTCAGCGCTTCCGTCTACCTCGCCCAGGTTCCCGGCACCTGGATCTATACCAATACCAAAAACGCCCGGACGGCGGAGCAGATGCAGGCCAGAACCACTTACCCGGGCTGGAACTTTACGGCGGTGTGGGCGATCCGGGAAGGGGAGAGCTATCCTTACCTCCGCTGGGAGCAGGGCGAAGAGGACGTTACTGCCCCGGTGTTTGCCGCCGGCTACCCGGCTGCGGCCGATGTTTTGGATAACTCCTTCACCCTCAGCGTGAAGGTGGATAAAAATGCCACGGTCGCCTGGGTGGCGGTACCGGCGTACCGGAATGCCCCCTCGGTTGCCCAGGTCATGGCCGGTCAGGACGGCAGCGGGAACTTGGCGGCGGTCCGGGGCACCTTTGCGGTGTCCGCCGGGGTGGAAGCGGCCGTCCCGGTGACCGGCCTCGATGAAGGAATGATTTACCGGATTTACCTCGGCGCCCGGGATCTGTCGCTGAATCTGTCCCGGCTGCACAGCCTGGAACTGAGCACCCCGGATACCACCCCGCCGGGGCTCACGGCGGGTTACCCGGCGGTGGCGGAGGTAACGGCGACCGGATTTGACCTGGCGGTGAGCGCCGACGAAACTGCCCAGGGCTGGTACGCGGTTTTGCCGGCGGCTGCGGATGCCCCGGAAGACTGGCAGATTGTAGGCGGACTCCCCGGCGGCGGCAGCTTTACCCTGACCCCAGGGACGACAACTACAGTTACCCTTACCGGTCTCTTGCCGGCGACCCGGTACATGGCGTATCTGGTACTCGGCGATAGTTATGGGAACCGGTCGGCGGTCCAAACGGTCCTGGCTGACACCTGGCCCGAAAAAGTGGCCATCGGCCGCATTGATCTCGCGAATGGAACCATCACCGTCACTCTGGCTGACGCGGTCATGGGTCTGTCGTTAAGTGACTTCACGGTGACCGCCACCCTGGGCGGGGCGGGTCAGGAACTCCCGTCCTTGGCTTTCCACCAGGCGACCAATACCTTTACCTTCGGGCCGATCCGCCAGAGCGGGGAAGCCCTGCCGCTGACGGTGACCGTGGCGGCGGCGGCCGGCACCCATCTCCTGTCTGGCAGCGCCACGGCGACCCTAACCCTCGGGTTTGACCTGACCGATATTGCCGCCGCCCTGTACTTCGACCGGGGCTATACCCTCGATGCGACGGCACAGGCGCTATTGGCTGTGGGAGGGACTGCGGGTGAGACGGCGGCCGTGCTGCACCAGGTTTTGAATGTGACCGACGCCACCGAATTGCTGGCCATCCTGCAGGCGCAGGGCGTGACCGGCCGGCTCGCGCTCCTGGCCGCCCTGCAGCAAGGCGGGTACAGCGCGGCGGCAGCGGTCGCTTACCTCTCGCCTCATTACCCCGTGAACCATCTGGCTCCGCTGCTGCGCTCGGTCGGTTACCGCGCGGCGGACGCCATCCCGGCCCTGCAGTCCCGACTGCCGGATCTCGCGGCGGCGGTGCGCGCGGTCAGCGGCAAGTTTGCCGCGAAGATTAACAACTCCGACTATGCGTATTACCCCTGGGCCGAAGCGGCCCCGGCGCTGCGCCTGGCCTACGGAGCCGCTAACCCGGCCATCGCCGCCGCGTACTGGGCCTGCTACCCGGATTACCAGGCGGTGGTCAATACTCTGGTCAGCGGCCTCACGGCGACGCCGGAGGAAACCGCCGCCTGGCTGAAGAGTGTCGGCTACTCGTATCAGGCCGCTTTGGTGCTGCGGGACTACTACGGCCACAGTGCTGCCGCCGCAGCGGCGAGCCTACGCCAGGCCGGCTACGGCACCTGGGATAACATCGTCTATTTACTGAATCAAGCCTTCCCGGCCGGCGCCGCCGCCCTGACGGTGGTCCTGCGCAACGGCGGCTTTAGCGCGACCGAGGCCGGGGCGGCCATCTACCGGTACAACCAGGCGAACTATCTGACCATCGCCGCTTACCTGCGGGCGGCCGGGTACACCGTCACCGAAGTGGCCGTCTATGCCCGGAGCGTCTATAGCGCGGACCAGACGGTGGTAAACCTGCTGCGCGACACCGGTTACGTTCTGCCCGATCTGGCCTTCGTCATCCGGGGGCTCCTGGGAAGGGACGAGGCGGGCGCCACGCAACTGCTTACCGCCGCCGGCAGCTTTACCGCCGAAGCGATCAGTCTCGCGGTGCAGGATGAGTACGGCGCCGCCGTGAGCGTCCTGCTGGCCGTGGCGGCCGAAATGTACGCGGCCGGCCGGCCGGCTGTGGATGCGGCCGGCGTCCTCAGCACGACTTACGGGGTCGGGAACCAAATCGTGTTGGCCAGCACCCTGGCGGAAGCCGGCTACGCCGAGACCGCCGTCACCGGCGCGATCTGGGCGGCGACCGGGGACGTCGGGGTGGTCATCCAAGTCCTGGCCGGGGTCTTCGGGCGACCGGCCACGGTGAGCGATCTGAAAGCGGCCGGTATCTCCCTCGCCGCCGCCGCCGCCGCCCTCGCCGGTACGACGTCCGCCGGGACGCTCGTGACGCAGGTGCAGGCCGCCGGTTATGGCAACCCGGCGGCAGCGGCTATCCTGCGGACGCACTACGCCGGTGAGTACGACGACGCCGGGGTCGTGGAACTGCTCCGCGGTCTTGCCTGGAGCGACGGGGAAATCAGCGCCGCCTTCCGCCTGGGCTATGGTTACAGCCTGGTACAGACCATCGCGGCCATGCAGAGCTACTATGGCGGATTTGGTACGGCCGCCGCGGCCATCGTCAGCGCCTATGGTTACAGCGATGCGGTCGTCATCACCCAACTGCGGGCGGCGGCGTTTGGCGATACCCAGGTCACCGACTTTGTCCGGCAGGCCTTTGCCGCCGACTATTACACCGTCGCCCGGGCGCTGCGCCTGAACGGCTATACGGGGCCCGCCATCGCGGCGGCGGTCCGCTCGGTTTACGGCAGCGGGACGGTGGAGCCAAGCACCGCCAAACTGTTGAAGAATATCGGTTTTGGCGTTTCCGCAGTGCTGGCGGCGTGTCTGACCGAGACGGACGACATCATCGCCCCGGCGGTACGGATGCTGCGGGTAGCCGGTTACCCGGTGGCGGAAATTGCGGCTCTCCTTGGCGGCGAGTATGCCCTGGATAATGTAACCTTGCTGGGCACCCTGGCTGCGGCCGGTTTTGACCATAACGACCTCGGGCTGGTGGTGCAGACTAACCTTGCCTTAAGCGGCGCGGCTGCCGCCCGGGCGCTGCGGGAGGCCGGCCAGACGGCGGACCGGGTGACCGTGGTCCTAGCCACATTCTACGGGTGTGATCCGGCGGCCGCGGCGTTGTCGCTCCGGACGGCCGGGTTTGGGGCCCGGGAAATCGCGACGGCTCTAAAAACCGTGTCCGGCTATACGGAGGTGGATATCCTGCGGAGCGCCGGTTTTGACGCGGCGGCGGCAGCTGATGTCCTGTGGTCGGTGTTTGGCTGCGACTTTGACGCGACCGCCGCTAAGCTGCGCTCGGCTGGCTACCCGGCGGCAGCGACGGCGGCGGCCCTCGCGGCGCGGGCAACGACCGCCGGCCTGGCGGCTAGCCTGTACCGGGTCGGTTATGACCTGACGGACATTGCTGCCGCCCTGATGGCGGTCTCGTCCCTGGGGTATGCGGATCTGGCGTCCGCACTAATCGGGGCGGGCAGCGACCCGACGACTTTGTTCGTCTGCCTGCACGCCCAGTACCCGGATTTTGACCGGGACACTGTGCTTCGGCTGCTCGTCAACCGGTTCCCGGCGGCGGCGGTGGCGGCAGCGCTGCAGATGGAGGTCGGGAACGATTGGAACCAGATCGCGGCCGGACTGCGGACGACCGGGTTTGGCCTGTCAACCATCAGCCGGTGGCTGCAGAACGGCGGACTGGGGGCGGTCGCCATCGGCGGGCATCTCCTGGCGGCCGGCTTTGACCCCGACACGGTGGCGGCCGGACTGCGCTCGGAGTTTGGCGCCCCGGTCGCGGTCGTTACCCAGGTACTGGTCCAGAACGGGGTCGATCCGGCGACGGTCGCCGGCGTTCTGTATGCCGTCCTCACTTTGCCGGCGGCTACCGCCATCGGAGAACTGCGCGGGGCGGGCGTGGCGGCAGCGGCGATCCTGGCTGCGGTGAAACAGGTATACAAATGCGACTATACCGCCGCAACGGCGGTACTGCGTGGAAATGGGGCAACCGCGGCCGAGGTCGCGGCGGCCCTGCAATCGGTCTTGCCCGGTCTGGTGGCCGTGGCCGGGGCCCTTAAGGGCGCCGGGTATGCTGCTCCGGCCATCGCGTCTGCGCTCCGGACGCTGTACCAGGCGGACCTCCCGGTCCTGACGGATGGTTTGCAGCAGGCCAGGTTCACCACCGCGGAAATCGTGGCGGTGTGGCAGAGCGAATACGGTTTGGGCGCCACCGCGGCCGCCGCCGGCCTGGCGGAGCGCCTGGTCCCGGCCGAGGCAGCGCTAGCCGCGCTGATGGCGGTGTATGGCGGCGAACGGCAAGCGGTGGTCGGACTGCTGAAAACTGCGGGCTACGAACTCCCGGCGATTGCCGCCGCCCTGCAGAAGGTCACGGCCGACACGGCCGCCGCGCGCCTGACCACCTTGCTCGCGGCCGGGTATCCGGTGGAGACGCTCGTGCCACTGTTCCGGCAGCAGTTTGGCGTGACCGAGGCGGCCATGGCAGCGATGCTGCGGAGTCAGGGCATGGAACTGAGCGCGATCGCGGTCTGCCTGAGGAATATCTACCAGGCCAGCGGTGTCCAGGCGGGCGCGGCCTTATTCGAGGCGGGGGACGCCACCTACCGGGCGGTCGCTGCCGCTCTGGTGCAGGCGGGTTACAGTTACGGGGAAGCGGCTGCCTGGCTTAAGACCAAAATGTACATCGAAGACGCCGTTCGGGAGCTCCAGGCGATGGGTCTGGATAGCCTGGCGGTTGTCACCGCTCTGGAAGCAGCCGTACCGGGGATGGATGCGAGTTGGTATATCGTCACCCTGTGGCAGAGCCGGATGGATCTTTCCGATATCGTTACGGTCCTGAAAACCCGCTATGGGCTGACGCCGGAACAGGTCATGTTCCAGTCGGTTCTCCATATGCGCGCCCGGACGGAGCAGCTGGCTCTGACGGTGCGGTCAGTCTACGACCTGAACCTCCTGTCCCTGGCGCAAATGCTGCGGGCCCAGGCGGAGGGCATTGACACCATCGGCGGAATCCTGCGCGATGCCGGTCAGACCCCGGGCGAAGCGGCGGCCATTCTGTATCAGATAGGTTTCACCTTAACTGAGATTGTCGAGCGGACCCTGCGCCGCACCTACCAGCAGGATTCCGGCCAGAGCTACGACCAGCAGGTTGTCGCTTTGCTGGCGACCGGGGTGACGCTAGGGGCCGCGGTGGATGCCGTCGTTCCCGCTGCCGCCGGTTTGCCGGTTAAACTGCAGCTTTTGGTCAGCAATGGCGCGAGCGCTGCCGCCGTCGCCGCCTATTTGCAGAGTCAGGTTTACGCGGCCGGGCCGGCGATCCCGTATCTGGCGGATCTGGCGTTTACCTTAGACGACATTACCCTGGCCCTGCGGCAGGTTTACCAGATCACCGAGGCGGCGGACGCGGTGGCCTTGCTGCTAGCAAGCGGCCGGTTCAACCCGGAAGCGATTAACCCCACGGTCGAAGCCGTTTATGGGGTGGACCCCCTGGCGACGTACATCGAAATGCTCCGGCCGCAGCCCTTGTCCGATGCCATCTGGCGGTTGCGGCAGTATGGCTTTACCGACATGACTGTCGTCGTGGGGGCGCTCTTGGCGGCGGGGTACACCGAGCCCGCCATCACCGCCGCCCTGGCCCGCGTCCTGGACCTGGGCGCGGTTACCGCGATTATCACCGGGGTGTTCGGGCAACCTAATCCGGCGATCGCCCTGAAGGGGACCGGCCGCTACAGTCTGGCCCAGGTGCTGTCGGTCCTGCAGGTTGGCGGAGATGAAGCGGCGGAGGCGGTTGCCCGGCTGCGGGAAGCCGGATATGATTTGCGCTCCATCGGCGATGCCATCCGGACCGGCTACGGTTTGACGGATGCGGGGCTGGTGCAGGCGCTGCAGAGCGCCGGAGTGACCATAAGCGAGATCTGGCAGGTCCTTTATACCCGTCAATGGGCGGAACGGGTGGCGGCGCTTGCCGCCGCCGGCAACCCGATTGAGGCGATCGCGACGGCCGGCGGAATGGGTTATGACCAGTTTAAAGGCCTGGTCGAGGGTGGTTTTACGGTCCTTGCGGCCGGCCAGGCCTATGTGGATGTATTCGGGATTTCTTTCCCGGAACTGGTCGGCTACGTGGGGGCGGCGGGCGGTACTGCCGCTGAGGCGGTCGAGCTGATCCGGACCAACACCGACCCGTCGGCGCCGCTTAGCCTGAGCCAGTATGCTGACCTGCTGCGCAGCCGCTATTCGCTCGCGGCCTTGGCCGGCGCTTTTGGCCAACAACTGGCAGCCACCCCGCTGGAGGTCGCCCGGGTCCTGGTTGCGTATCTCGGTTCCGTCAACCCTGGCCCAGCGGCAGCGGCCCTCCGGAGCGGGTTCCCGGTGGCTTCCGGGCTGGAACTTTTCCGGGCGCTGCTCTACGCCGGGTGCGGTGACCAGGCAACTCTGGGAGTCTTCCGGACCGAACTAGGCTGGGACCTGGCGGCTTGCCGGCAGGTGCTGACCGACAGTGAGGTGTACAGTCCGGCGCAGGCCGCAATCCTCCTGTTCCGGGCCGGGTTTGCAGCTTTCGCCATCCGCAGTGCCTGGCCTGAGATCTTTGGGGCTGACCCGGCGGCAGCGGCGGCCGCCCTGCAGGCGCAGAATTGTCCGGCCGCGGCCACGCTGGAGGCGCTGGATGTGCTGTACGGTTCGGACCTGACCGCTAAGGCGGCCGGAATGGTGGCGCGTTTCGAGCAACCGGTGATCATCGCCAACAGACTGGAGGGTGACTATGATGCCGAGCTGACCCGCAGGTTGACCGAACTGCAGGCCGCTGGCTTTACTGCTACGGCGGCAGCGGCCGCCGCCGAAAAACTGTTCCGCCTGGATGACCGCCGGATAGTGAAATATTTGCTGCGCAGCGGGTATAACACGGCGGATATTTTCGGGGCGCTGCAGGCGGACGGCAGCCTGGACGCCTGGGAGGTCATCCAGCTTGTTAAATCCTACGGCTGGGATTACCCGGCGGCCAGCGAGACGAGCGTCACCCGGTACCTGATCCAGAGTTGCGCAGGGGCGCCGAACGCGGTAAGCACGATTGTATCTGAACTGCGGTCGGGCTATGGCACGGCCAATCTCTACGATCTGTTCCCCCACCTCGTGGCTGCCGGGTATGGGCCGCTGGAACTGGAAGACTTGGCCTACGAGAACTGGCCGCGGGCCTGGGACCTGGCCTCGATGTTCAAATCCCAAGGTTATACCTTGCAGGAGAGTTACCGGTTTATCAGCCGCGCCGCCGGGATGTACTGCTCGCGGACCAGGTTTTATGTCGGTAACGTGGACAATAAAATGCCGGAATTCTGCAGCTACGAGACGGACGTGTACGGTCCGGGCTACGGGATAGCGGAAATTGTCGACGCCATGCGGCAGTATACCCCGATCGGGAGTTATGGGCTGGTCCGGGCCCTCAAGGATGCCGGCTTTGGGCGCTTACCCTTCTATGACCCGGCTTTGGGTGGCTTTAACTACTCCGGCCTGGATGAGTTCGCGCTGCTGCGGGATATTATACCGGCCGGAGAGATGGCGACGGTGCTGCGACATAACCAGTACCAGGCGGAGTCCATTGGCTATGTGCTGGGGAGCGGGTACGGGCTCTCCATGGCCGAAGCGGCGGATATTTTCCAGCGGGCTTACCGCAGCGCGGCGGATGCGGACCGGATGCTCGAGTTTGGTTACCGGGAAGGTTCGGCCGGCGCCCGGATCGGGGCGCTGCTTGCCGGTCAATACCCGAGGTGGCAGGTCATGGATTACTATTTTGGGGAGTACCCCGACCGGATAGCGGCATTGCGCGCCAACGGTTTTGGGGTGGTTGATTTTGCCCGCCACCTGCGGCAGACCAAAGGTAAGAGCCAGGATGAAACCTTTGCGCGCTTGCTGGCCGATGGGTTTGGCCTCCGCGACAGTCTCTACGCGCTGATGGAGACCGAGTTCAGCAATCAGGACACGGCGATGATGGCCCGGCGGCTGGTGGATATCGCCGACCGGTACTGGCTGACGGGGGGCAGCAGTTACTATACCCGGCCGGAAGCGCTCGCTGCCGTCGAGTCCCTGACGGGAGTGAGCGGTATCGACGCTTGGCTCCTGACCCAGAGCGGCCACCAGCCCATCGACATTGTCCGGACGCTCACCTGGTATTTTAAACTGACGCCCCAGCAAATCGAAGACCATCTGCGGACGGCGGAGCCGGATTTACTGCAGCGGGTGCGGGCCTACGCCGAAGCCTTTGATGATGCTGGCTTCGTCCTGGATGTCTGCCTCCAGAGCGGGCTGACCGACTGGGCGGTGATTATGGACTACCTCTTTGAGAAATGCGGGTTCTACCTGCCGCAGATTTACACGGCCATGCGGAGCCGGATGCCGGCGGAGACCTTCGGCGACCTGGCGGTGAAGATTGCTCAGTACTGGCAGGGCCGGCCGGGCTGGCGCTACGACGAGTTTGTGGACCTGGTACGGGATAACAGCGACGCCACCTTCTTCCCGGTCATGGCGGCCGTAGGGTATAGCTGCGATCGGGCGAACTGGATTCTGGAGTACCGGCTGGGCTATGAGCAAAAAGCGACGATCTTGCATTGGCTGACAGTCAACGGCTACCCGGCGGACTTGATCGTAGACAAACTAATGGCTTGGGCCGGGGACGGGGCGCTTTGCCTGGAGACCCTGGTCAACAGCGGCTACAGCCCGGCCGAGGTTACTGCCGCCGTGTACCACCGGCTGCAGCGGCTGTACGCCGGCGGCATTGCCGAGATGCTGTACGAGAGTATCCGGCAGACTTCCCTGGGGTATACCGATGCTCAAATCATTGACCTCTTCCGGCAGGCCGGGATACCGGCGGAGCAGACCTTCTTCGCCATCTATTACTACAACCGGTACCGGATTCGGATCGACCCGGTATATGTCCCGCACGAAGGCACCCACCCCTACGATTACGGTCCGGTGGCCGGAGCGGTCAAGGCGGCTTATGGGCTGAACATCAAGCAACTGACCGGCATGCTGTTCTACCTGTCCCGCTATTACCGTGACTTTATCATGCCGGTGGAGCAGCAGTACGAACTCGTGTATGGGCTGATCCGGATCGAGGACTACGAAAGCAGCAGCAGCGTCAGCGATGTGGTCCGGGAACTCCTGGGGCTGCTGGACGACTACAGTGACACACCGGGTGACCTGCTGCGCACGGCCATGACCCTCCTGGCTATGCAGGAAGCCGGCTACAGCGAAGACGCTCTGGACGACCTGCTGGCACACATCACCAACTCCTATACCACCGCGATGGTCATATTGCTGATCCAGGGGCACAGCTTCGGCACGGTCCTCGATAAGGTCATCGATATTTACGGGCAGTGGGCCGCCACGAAGCTGATGCTGGGCTTTGTGCCCGGCTTTGGGCAGGCCTGGAAGCTGTTCAACAAGGTGCTGCTGCTGATCAATCTGCTCAGCTAGCTCCGGTGCCGGGCGTTGGGGTGGCGCGGCAAAGACGCCGAGTACATTGTTTTACCTGTCGACACAGGGACAACGGGTAGGTGAGGATGAGATTGCCGAGTTGCTGCGCTCTCACCATGACGCTGTACATGGTCTGGCCGATAAATCATACCCATACGCTCCCCGTCGATAGGCTTTGCTTTTGTGCGTTCCCGCTCCAATCGTTCGTATATGCGATTCACGAATTGCCCGTGCCGCATGGGATGATCTGCCGGGGGGAGGCGCCTTTGAGTTGGGCTTTCACCTTCGCAAATCGATTTGTTCCCTTGGCAGCCAGGGATTTAAACCCCCGAGGGGCAGGCGACGAGGGCAGATTATGATGGAGGCGGGCTGGCAAGGTAACCCTCCCCTACAACCTAATAAAGACGAGAGATTTAGGACAGGGTGACGCCGGGGGTCGATTGGGCACAGCGACTCGCCATAGCGTTACAAAAAAAGAACTGGGTTCGAATCCGAAGGGGGAGGGGAACCCAGACTACCGCGCCGTCTGCCTGGCTCTATGCATTGGTTTCAATGCCTGCGGCCGCCCAAACTAAGGGCGGCCGCCTTTTTTTGCGGCTCCCGGCGTTTGTTCCGTCCACGTGCGGCGCATACTATACTGGATGCCGCACGGAAGGAAGGGCGGAGAGAGAATGGACGAACAGGCATTGCTAGAGCAAATCATCACGATGCGTCAACACCTTTGGGCTCTGTCGGTTCGCCATTGGCGGCTGTATGAGGTGGGACGCTGGCAGTGGTGGCTTTGCGCGGTCATGCTCTTTCTGCCTGCCGTTGTCTGGTGGAAATTGGCCGACAAAAAGCGGGTGCTGGAGCTGCTGACCCACGGTTTTTTTGTCGCCGGCGCCGCTTCCTTTTTAGATGTGCTGGGCTCGGAGGCGGTGCTCTGGGTTTATCCCATCAAGCTGCTGCCCTCAAGCCCCCGGTTTCTCACCGTGGATACGACTTGCCTGGCTGTGGTCTATATGCTGCTCTACCAGTACTGCCGCAGCTGGCGCGCTTACCTGACGGCCCTGACGCTGGCGGCGCTGATGATGACTTATGTGGCCGAGCCGCTGATGGTGCGGGCCGAAATGTATCGGTTGCTGACTTGGCGGTACAGTTATTCCCTGCCGATTTACATCGCGATGGGCACCGCCGCCCGGTGGGCAACCGAGAAGATTCGCAACGGCAGCGGCAAAGGCTGAGGCCGGAAGCCGGATACCGGGCCTTTGCCGGCGCTAGCCAAATAGCGGCGGGAGCCGTATTTTACGGCCCCCGCGGTTTGGGCTCTGGCTGGCGCGGCGGACTTTGGTTTGCGGGCGGGAGAAGTAAATACTTAAAGGATTGCCGGGAATAAATTTACTCCCCGGTGTTTAGGAAACTTAAAGATTGTATATAATAAACCAGGAATTAACCCGCCACCCCGGCCGGCCGGGGGCGAAGGAGGAAGCGAATTGAATTACCGCAATGTCCAGGAATGTGCGGCGGCGCTAATCGGCAAATACCATAAAACCAAATCAAACGCCGAAATCGCCGCGGAAGTCCGCGCCATCATGCAGTCGAATACCTCGGCCATCAGTATCTCGGCCTACCGCGGGATGATCCGCAAGGGCAAACTGGCGCCCCAGACCGAGGCGGCCCCGGCCGGCGCCAATCCGGTGGCGGCAGTACCGGTCGTGAACTATTCACCCTGGGCCTCGGCCGCCGAGTGGAAGGCCGCTGGGATCGAGCAAGAGCGGACCGGGAGTACGCCTAAGCTGATGCGCACCCGCATCGGTTACCCCGCCGGGTACGACCTGGAGAGCCCGGACCGGCATATCGCCGTGAAGGCGGTGGCCCGAGCCCGCCGCAACCAGGGGGTTTTGCGCCTCGAGCTGACCCCGCGCGAGACCGAAGTGCTGCTGAAGGACCCGCTGTACTATGTGTACCTGTGCCTGGGCGATGCGGCAGCGGGCGGAAAGATGATTATGCTCGATCGGACCAGCTTGCTGTCGGTGATGCAGCTAAACCTGACCGCGCGCTTAAGCATTCCGGTGGAAGCGGGTCTGGCCATGCCGGAGACGGAAAAGGAGCCGGAGATGGCGCCGCCGGCGGAGAAGGACAGCGAAGTCGCGAGCTAAAGTTTAACCAGGACAGCGTTTGGATCACGTCATTGCGGGGAGCAAAGCGATGCGGCAATCTGAACCCCCGCCGCTTCATCCTTCCCAGCCGATAAGCCATTTCCGGTGTCTGTTTTACCACGGCGAACCTCCCCCGAGCGGGAGGTTTCCTTTTTTCAGGCAGGGGTGAGTACGGGCGGCCAGAATTGGCCGCCCAATACGCTTCCGGTCGGGGGATACTTGCCAAATATTTTTGCCAGTGCGGCAGGAATTTCCCGCTTGGCGGCGAAGGGAAAAAACAGGAAATATGGCGATTAGTTCCTTCTACCGCTGGTTAGCTTCAGGCAAAGTATAATGGTTTCGGGGGCGGTCCGCGCCGCCGGATAATAAATACGAAGGGGAGTGGCAAGATGCCGAGTGAAAAGGAAATCTCCAGGCTCATTGGCGTCAGGTTGGATGTCTCACCTTTCCTGGTCGGGGCAAAACCGGAGATCGAAGTCAAAGGTGGCGTCGCTATCCTGACCGGGACGGTGCTCGACGCGAAGCAAAAAGCGGAAGCGGAGATGCTCGCCCGCAAAGAAGGGGTAGAGAAGGTCGAGAACCACCTGAAAATCGAACCCCCGGTGTTTGACAGCCTGATGGCCATTCAATCCGCCTCTGCCTACAACTCCCGCCTCCTGCCCGATGTTAAGTCCGCCCTGCTGCAGCACGCCTGGCTGGACGTGACCGGGGTTACCGTCGTGGCCGCCAAGGGGCGGGAGGGTATCATCCACCTGATGGGCACGGTGCCCGATGAAAAGCACAAAGCGGCGGCCGAAGAAGCCGTGAATGCCGTCCCCGGGACGAAATACGCCGTGAACGAACTTACGGTGGGTGAACTGGCCGAAGTCGGGAACATCGTTCCGGACAAAGAAACCAAGGCCGACCCGAAGGCTTGCTCCAGTTTGATGGAGAAGTACATGGTGGCCAGCCGCAACCTCATCATCATCAACGATGTGCAAACCGCCTTGCTGAGCCATCCAGTGCTGGATGCATCCAATGTCAGCGTCATCCTGGCCTCCGGCTGCGAGGTCGGGATTTACCGCCTGGAAGGGACCGTCCCCTCGGAAGGGCACAAGCAGATTGCCCATGCCGTGGCTTCGGCCGTCAAGGGCGTGCAGTTCATCGAAAATAAACTGCTGGTTGGCTAAGCCCCACCAGGGATAGGAGCCAAACCGGTTACCGGCGGAACTAAGAAAACGGACCCGTTCAGGACTGAGCGGGTCCGTTGGCTTTAGTTGCGAAGCCAGGGATAACCTAGGCCGGATTGTTCGGCCAAGGCAAACGGCTTGGTTTGTTCACTCCGGCGCGGCTGGCTAAACCCCCGGATTCTCCCGGGTTCGGGCGGAACGCTTACCGGTAAGGAGGCTCAGGGTGATTTCCACCACCGTGGTTTCCGCCGCCGTGTGCGCCCGGCCGCGGCAGTCAATGCCCGGGCAGTATTTTTCCATGATCAGCCGGATTGCCTTGGATTTCACCGTGCCATCGGTGACGATGCGGGCGGTCCCAAAGCCGGTGACGCTGCGGTAAAAAGCGGATACCTGCACCGGCAGTGTCTGGTAGGCACCAACCGCGCTGAGGCAGACTTTGGGGCACTGCCGGATGTTGTCCAGCTTGTGGCCGGCGCCGGCGCTATGGAAATATACCTTGTCCTCGCCGTCAAAGGCGTAGTTCACCACTACCCCGTAGGGTTGGCCGTCGGCGTCAACCGTACTGATGGTGGCAATCTCGGCTTGCTGCAAAATGGCTTTGGCTTCCGCGTCGCTTAGCTGCAAATCTTGCCGGCGCATGATCCCTTTGGGCATAGTCGTCGCTCCTTATTTTTTATCACATTTTTTCTCACTGCGCGCAGGCCCGTTACCTGCCCCGGCCGGGTCGGCTGGCCGCTCAGCCCTTGGACCGCCCTAAAGATGGATTATCGTGGTTTCCGGCCGTTGCTCCTGCAGCATGGCGGCAAGCAGACCCCGGTGGCAATGCTCGGCGGTAGGCTCGCTGCAGAGCAGGCAGACCCGCTCGCCGGTGTACCGCTCCGCGAAGCCCGCGAGAGCTCCCCGGGCGGCGATCAGCTCCCGATAGCGGGCGGCGAAGTCCTCCCAAGGCAGGTCGCCGCGCCGGTGGGCGTCAAAGAGCTCCGGGGCGGGGGCGAGGTCAAGGGCGTGGATATAGCGGCAGGCGCAGATCTCACGCAGGAAGAACTCCAAATCCTTGCCCTTGGTGAACCCCGCGAGCTGCGAGGCGTTATTCAGCCGGATATCGAGCAGCAGGGTGACGCCGTGCTCCCGCAGTAGCCCAAAGAAGACGGCGGCGCTCTTCTGGGTAAAGCCAATGGTGTAGAGGGTCATGTTAATCCCTCCCGCGGGCCTCAGGCCAGGATGGCGTCGACGATGGCGCCGATGTGGACCTGGGTGGTATCGAGCAGCGGTACCGGCAGCTCGCCTTCCTTAATAATCAGCGGCAGTTCGGTGCAGCCCAAAATCAGGGCGTCGGCCTTAGTGTCTTCGATCATGCGGCGGGCGATACTGAGCATGGTCACTTTCTCCTCAGGGACGACAATGCCGTCCTCCAGGTGGGGGAAGATGATGCCGTGGATGGTTTTCTGCTCGTCCGGGGTGGGGA
>CAZHIT010000014.1:1824-17919 GCA_964533125.1 uncultured Candidatus Sumerlaeota bacterium | reverse complement strand
CGGTAACGGCGGACCACTTCGCCCAGATCGGCAAACCGGCCGATCCAATCCGCACCGGCTATACCTTCGCTGGCTGGTTCAAGGAAGCAGCGGGGACTAACGCCTGGAACTTCGCCACGGATACGGTCACCGGACCGGCTACCCTCTACGCCAAATGGACGATCAACCGCTACACCATCACCTTCGACGCCCAGGGCGGGACCGCTGTGCCCTCAGATGAAGCCGACTACGGTACCCCGGTCAGCGAGCCGGCCGACCCGGCCCGCACCGGTTACACCTTCGTCGGCTGGTACAAGGAAGCCGCCGGTACTATCCCCTGGGATTTCGCCACCAATACTGTGACTGGCGACACCACCATCTACGCCATCTGGACCATCAACACTTACACCGTAATTTTCGCTTCCCAGGGTGGGACCGAATTAGCCGCAGTCAGCGCGGACTACGGTACGCTGGTGACCGAACCCACCGATCCCACCCGCACCGGCTATAGCTTCACTGGCTGGTACCAGGAGGCCGCCGGGACCACCCCCTGGGACTTCACCGCCGATACTGTGGCTGGTGATACGACCCTCTACGCCAAGTGGACGATCAACACCTATACCATCACCTTTAATGCTCAAGGTGGAAGCGCTGTTCCATCGGATGAAGCGGACTACGGTACCCTGCTCAATAAGCCGGCGGATCCTACCCGCGTTGGTTACACTTTCGCCGGCTGGTATAAGGAGGCCGCCGGGACTACTCCCTGGAACTTCACCACCGACACGGTGGCTGGCGAAACTACCATCTACGCCATATGGACGATCAACGCCTATTCAGTCACCTTCGACCCCCAGGGCGGGACGGACGTCCCCACGGCGAGCGTGGACTACGGCGCCCTGGCCGTCAGACCCACCGACCCAACCCGTACCGGCCACACCTTTGCCGGCTGGTATAAAGAATCCGCCGGAACCGACCCCTGGAACTTTGCCGCCGACACTATAACCGGCGACACAACCCTCTACGCCCTCTGGGACATCAATACCTATACTGTCACCTTCGATACCCTGGGCGGCACCGACGTCGCCGCAGCCAACGCCGACTATGGTACTCCGGTCATCGAGCCGGAGAATCCCACCCGCGCCGGTTTCACCTTCGTCGGTTGGTACAGAGAAGCCGCCGGAACCAACCCTTGGAACTTTGCCGCCGACACCGTAACCGGCGACACAATCCTCTACGCCATCTGGGACCTCAACACTTATACCGTCACCTTCGACGCCCGGGGCGGTACTGACGTGCCCGCCGCCAGCGTGGACTATGGCTCTCTCGTCACCCGGCCCGAAGCCCCCACCCGCACCGGCTACATCTTCTCCGGCTGGTACAAAGACGCCGCCGGAGAGGCCTGGTGGGATTTCCATACCGAACCGGTCATGGGGACGACCACCCTCTACGCCAAGTGGATACTCAACACCTACCTCGTGACCTTCGACTCCCAGGGCGGCTCAACGGTCGATCCGGTAAGCGCGGAACATTTCGCCCTGGTCAGTGAACCGGCTGCCCCCAGCAAAGCCGGCCACACCTTCGCCGGCTGGTACAAAGATGCCGCCAGGACTACCCCCTGGGACTTCGACGCCGATACCGTCACCGGTCCGGCGACCATCTATGCTAAATGGAGCATCAACACCTATACCATCGTCTTCGATTCCCAGGGCGGCTCAGACATGCCAGAAGTCAGCTCTGACTACGGCACGCTGATCACCCAGCCGGCAGCCCCCACCAAAGACGGTTACACCTTCGTCGGCTGGTTTAAAGACGCCGCCGGGATTACTGCCTGGAACTTCGCCGCCGACACCGTGGCCGGCGACGCCACCCTCTACGCCGCATGGACGACCAACACCTACACCATCACTTTCGACGCCCGGGGCGGCACGGCGGTAGCCCCGGCCACGGCCGAACACTTCTCCCCGATCACCGAACCGGCTAACCCAACCCGCACCGGCTATACCTTCGCCGGCTGGTACCAGGAAGCCGCCGGGACCACTCCTTGGGATTTCGCCGCCGGTACCGTCACCGGTCCGGTCACCCTCTATGCGATGTGGACGCTCAACCACTACACCGTGTCCTTCGATTCCCGGGGCGGGGCGGCGGTACCCGAAGCCAGCGCCGACCACGGCACCCTGGTCAGCGAACCTACCGAACCATCGCGCCCCGGCTACACCTTCAGCGGGTGGTACAAGGAAGCGGCCGCCATCAACGCCTGGGACTTTGCGGTGGATACGGTCACGCAGCCGGTCACCCTCTACGCCGGCTGGCTCATCAACAGTTACAAGGTCACCTTCAATACCCAAGGCGGTAACACTATAACCCCGGTCAATGTCCTCTACAACAACACGGCCGCCCAGCCCAAAGCAGACCCAACACGCACCGGCTACGCCTTCGCCGGCTGGTTCAAAGAAGCCGCCGCGATCACCCCCTGGGACTTCGCCACTGACAAAGTGATCGGGCCCACCATCCTCTACGCCGGGTGGACGATCAACACCTACTCTGTTACCTTCAACACCCAGGGCGGTTCCGCCGTGGCCCCCACAACAATAGAGCACTTTGCCAAGCTCACTGAACCGACGGTGCCGGTCCGGGAAGGCTTTACCTTCTTGGGTTGGTACCGCGAAGCGGCCGGGACGACGGCCTGGAACTTCGCCGCCGATACTATCATCGGCCCCCTCACCCTCTACGCCAAGTGGACGGTCACCGTCTACCCAGTGACATACGATAGTCAGAACGGCAGCCTGGTCGACGCTTTGCCGGCGGTAGACCACGGCACCATCCTCACAATACCCGCCGAGCCGGAGCGGACCGGCTTTACCTTCACCGGCTGGTACCGGGAACCTGACTGCCTCACCCCCTGGGTCTTTGCGACCGACCCGGTTACCGCCGCGACCACTCTGTACGCCGGCTGGTCGGCCAATTTCTACACCGTCCTCTTTAACTCCGGCGGCGGTACGGCAGTCGCCAGCCGCGAAGGTGTAAGCCACGGGGCTACCATCGCCGCGCCGGCCCAGCCCCGCCGCTCCGGCTATGAGTTCGTGGGCTGGTACCGGGAAGCCGGGCTCCTCACGGCCTGGCAGTTCGCCGCCGATGCGGTAACGTCCGATCTCACCCTGTACGCCCGCTGGAAGAAAGACCCGCCACCGGCGCCGCCCGAGGAGCCACCCGCAGAGGAACAGCCACCCGGCGAGACGCCACCCGGCGAGCTGCCACCTGGGGAGCAGCCACCACCGGTGGAGCCACCGCCGCCCACCCTGCCTGCGGTCAGCACTCTGTCGGCCACCGGCATCACCCTGGCTGAGGCCACCCTGAACGGGCGGGTTGAGAGCGACGGCGGCGACCCGGTCACCCGCGTTAATTTCCGTTACCGTCTGGTCGGCACCAGCACCTGGAAGACCACCCGCTACCAAACCGTGGACCTTGCGGACGGGGACGATTTCTCCACTGACCTCACCGGTCTGCAGCCCAACGGTGCCTATGAGTACCAGGCCCGGGCTTACAACACCCTGGGCTGGAGCGAAGGGAATACCGGGGTCTTCCAGGTCAACAGCATCAATGTCCCCGTGGTCACTACGGGCACCGCTTCCGGGGTCAACCGCGACGCGGCCACCCTGCATGGGATAATCGGCGACACCGGCGGAGCTGAGCTGACCGAGAGCGGGTTCCGCTGGGGGCTTACGACCGGCGGTTCCGCGAGCATCCAGACGGTAAAGGTAACCCCGGACTCAGACGGCGGCCTGCGCCTGGGCCTGACCGGTCTCGTGCCTGAGACCACCTATCGCTACCAGGCTTACGCCGCCAACGCCGCCGGAATTGCCGAAGGCAATTGGGAGGAACTGATCGTGCCCGGGGCGACTGTGATCACGCTCCCGGCCGCTGAAATCACGGATCAGAGCGCCGTCCTCATCGGACAGGTCACCGGTGTTGGCGCCAGCCAAAGTGAGTGCAGTTTCCTCCTGCGTACCGCGGAGGGAGCCCAAACCATCGACGCCGCTAGCCTGGACGCCGCCGGAGTCTTCCGCGCTCCCCTGACCGGACTGCTGCCAGGGGTTACCTATGAGTACACCGCCGTCTACGCCGGGGTCAGCGGTCCGGTCTACGGCTCGAGCCAGAGCCTGACTACGCTTAGCTACTGGCCGGAAGTGGCCACCGGTACGGCTAACCAGCTACGGGACGACGTCTACTCCCTGCGCGGTACAGTGCTGAAAAACAAAGGCCTCGCCATTTGGGAGGCTGGCTTCCGGTGGGGCGAAGGCGGTCAGACCAACCAAACGGTGGTCACCTACCGTTCTGGCTTAGGCAGAGACTGGGATGGGCGCACCCTTTACGACATTATCGTCGGGATGCTGCCGGGAGGGACCTATTCATTCCAAGCCTACGCCAAAAATGACGCTGGCACCGGGTACGGGGAGATCGTGACCTTCACCCGGCCGGCGACCCTGCCCCAGGTACAGGTCGGAACCATCGCCTTTGATCCGCTCACCTGGGAAGCCACCCTCAGCGGCACCATCGTCACCAACGGCGGTCTGCCGCTCTCCGAATACGGCTTCCGGGTCAAGGGCGGCACGCTCACCTGGTCAGTCGGCCGCCGCGACCACACCGGGGCCTTTACCCTCCACCTCACCGGTACCGAACAGTTGCCGCCAGGGGACTACCTGATCCAGGCGTACGCAGTGAATGCCTTGGGCACGGCCGTGAGCCAGTACAGCCTGAGCCTGAACACGCCGCTCCTGCCCCGGCTGACCGTTGGTTACGAACGCTCCACCCTGCGGGGCACCAGCGTCACTCTCAATGGCCAAATCGAAATGACCGGTTGGCATCAGGGGGTCAGCGAACGCGGCTTTGAATACCGGCCGGCCGGGACAAATGCTTGGCTCCCGGCGGCCTGGGAAGCGGGTGAGTTCGGCGCCGGGGCTTACCGCACCGTCCTATCCGGGCTGCAACCGGTGACTGATTACGAGATCCGCGCCAAAGCCCGCAACCCCGCTGGTTGGGGCTACAGCCCGAGTATCGCTTTCCGCAGCGGCTACGGCGACACGGAAACGGAAACCGCCGCCCGGATGAAGGCCGCTGGTCTCGGTGCCGCCGCCGTTGCCGCCGAACTCCGGCTCAGCTTCCTCGCGATCGTCGACACCGTCTTTGCGGCCATTCAGTCCGCCGGCTATGCGCCGACCGACATCGGCGCTGCCCTTAGGGCTGCTCCATACAGCCTGGACTACCCCGCTCTGCTCACCCTCCTGCGCTCTTCCGGTGCCGACGCCCCGACTGCGGTGGCTGTCCTGGTCGCGAACTACCGGACTGAGCTGGAGAACCTGATCTACATTTGGAACCTGGACGGCGGCATCGCCGCCGCCCTGGAGGAGGCTGGCTACAGCCTGGGGGACCGGGTCCGGGCGCTGTACGAAGTCCGCCGGCTCAACCGGGCGACCCTGGTGCGCTGGCTCAGCCACAACAGCCGCACCCCGGCCGAGGTTAACGCAGTCTACGCCGCCTTCGGGGAGCTCTACGGTACCAGGGCCCTGGCCGAGCTCTTCAAGCCCGAAATCAGCCCCTCCAGTCCCTCCGGCAGCTTGGGGGAGGCGGCTGTGGCGCTAAAAAACGCCGCCGGCCTGGATGCCACCGCTAATGCCGCTATTCTGAAGGAAATCTGGCCAGCCCTGGATGCTTCTCTCCTGGCCCTCATCTTCCGGGCGCCCACGGGGCCAAATGATACCAGTGCAGCCGGTTACTCAGCGGCAGCAACCGGGGACGCCATCCTCGCCGTCTGCACCGACGACCTGACGGCCGCTGCCCGGGAGATCGTTTACCGCTACGGCCTCGATAGCACCCGCGACTGGCTGCTGCGCGTGCGGCAGGTGGACGCCGTCACCTTGGTCCGCATCATGACCGCGGTGTGGCCCGAGCCGCATACCGCCATTCCCGCCGTACTGAAGAATCACTATCAGCTGGATGCCCTGGCTGCCGCCCGCGCCCTCTACGCCGCCGGATGGACCCAGGTGAATAACCGCACCGGCTACGGTCTGCGTAACCTGGCGGAAGTTATGATCCGCTCCTACGGCATCAGCAGCGCCGCCGGGCTCATCGGCCTGTTGCGCGAACTCGGCCTCTCGCCCTTGGAAGTCGGGAACCAGATGGATGACGGGTATATCGGCAGTCTGCTCTCCGGTGGTCAGCGGTGGTGGAATGTCTGGTTTACCGCCTACCGGGAGCAGGGCTACCCGGCGAGCGATCTCGCCGCCTGGAGCAAAGCCGCGGGGTACGATGCCCAACAGGCTGTGTTCAACCTCAACGACGGCGGCTACACCTTAAATGATATCGCCTTGGCTCTGCGCTTGGTCTACGGCGGCACCGCCGCAACGAATCTGACCTTCTTACAAAAGATGCGGGAAAGCTACTTCTCCCGTGTCTGGACCGCTGAAGCCGTGACCACCGCCGTCAGCCTGGCCTTTGGGCTTGACCCCATCCAGGCGGTAATCGAGTCCATGCAGGCCGCCGGGGCCTCGGCGGTGCAAATCGCCGGCACTCTGCGCTCCCAGTTTGGCCTCACCGACCCGAACCGAACCGCTGAGTACCTCATCGCCGCCGGGTACGGCCAGGCCGTGGTCCTCGACGCCATCGGGCGAGCCTACCAACGCAGCGGTACCGATAGCGAGATCCTTCAGGTGCTCGCCGATGTGCTACGCACCACTTACGGGGAAGACCCCATCGCATCGGCCGGCACCATGATCGCCCGGTGCGAAGCGATCCAGGGCACTTTTGGCCACTGGTGGGAAGCCTTCTTCCGCTTCCAGGCCGCTGGTTACGGCACTGCCGACTGCCTGCGGGTGCTAAAAGCCGAGTACCAGGTGACTGCCGCCGAAGCTGTCGAGTTCCTGTACTCGCGGCGCTACTCCATAGCCGAAATGCGGCGGGCCATCCCGGCGGTGTACGGAATCGACCCGATCGCCGCCATGGCCCAAGCCTGGCGGCAGCAGGATTACTCCGCGCACACCGCCATCACCCGCCTGCAGCAGTACTTTGGAGCGATGCGCCCCGAGGTGGTTGGGCTTTACCTCGCCCAGGCCGGGTATGACGAGCCAGCTCTGGCCGAAGGGCTGGTGCGGGCGTACAACCTGCGGTTCAAGGCCGGAGCTTTGCGGCAGGTCATCGGGTTAATGGACGAGATCAATGCCGGCCAGGCCGAAGCACTTAAGCAGTATCTGGATGCCCAGGGGATCCGCCGGGCGGAAGCGGCCGCCGCCAGCCTGCACGCCGCCGGGTACGCTCTGCCAACGATCATCCGGGTGCTGCGGCAGGAGTACCGCTTGTCCGAACAGGCCGCTCTAACCGCTCTGACCAACAATGATCTATATCCGGCGGACGAAGCCCAAGCCGCCGTCGCCAGTATCTACGCAGCCACTGCACCGATCAAAGTAGCCATTACCGCTCTGAACGTCGGCGGGGTCAACGAAAGGGTCGACCTCCTGCGGGCTGAGGATTATCGCCTGGACGAAGTCGTGCTGGTGCTTCGGCAGGAGTACGGCCACAGCCCGGGCGAGACGATCCGGTGGCTCCTGGAGCGACCCCGATACGGCCTGGCGCCCTATCCTCAAGCCGAAATCAGCGCTGCCATCGCCGCCGTTTATGGCCCCACCGACATCCTGATGGCTTTGGCCCAGTACCGCCGCAGTCTGGGTGAATCGGCCAGCTCGGTCTGGCATGACCTGGAGTACGATTATGCGGTCGAGAACTGGTCAGCGAAAATAACCTATCTGATGAAGGCCGGCTTCCCCGACGACGACATCCTGGAGGCGGCGATGTACATGCACCGCAGCTGGACGCTCCGGGCCTTGATGCAGGTGTCGGGTCTGACCGATCTGCATGCTTTGGCCGCCCGTTTCCGGCAGCAAAAAGCCGTGTCCTGGATCGGCCTGTTTGAGCTTGGGGATATGTTCAAACAGGAGTTCCCCGCCACGAGTTACGGCGACATCGCACTCGCCCTGCGGGACGGGGCCGGTTACCCCGGCGTCCACGACGGCGGGCGGTACAGCACCCAAAATGTGGCCAGTTGGCTGCAATATGCCGCACCTGGCCGCAAGGACGATGGCATGGCCGCCATTCTGGGCCGGGCCAAGCCCACCGACCTGGGCTGCAGCAACTACGAGGTCGGGTGGATCATGCATGGCTTCGGTTACGACGCCGCCGGGATCAAAAAATGGGCGCAGTACGGGAAGTACAGCAACATTGATATCTACGAAATGTACGAGCGGCTCTATGGCTACGAAAACGCCTTGCGTATCGCCAGAGATGTTGGATTTACTCTGGAGGACCTGGTCGAGATGGCTATCGATAGGTCCAGGCGAAGCCACGGAGATTCTGACCCCGGCAACGACGCTTTCCAGGCGGCCTGCGCTTTGACAGAAATCGGCTTTTCGTTCAAGGCTTCCCTCCAGGCGATGGTTCGGGTCGGCGTCCCGGTCCAATACTTACCGGCCATCCCCAATTCCTATGTCAGCTGGTATAACTATGTCAATCACAACAAAGCGCCGGACCTGCCCAAGTATTCGGCGGTGGAGATCGCGGCCTGGATTTACGACGCCATGCTGCAAGTACCGGCCGAGCGGCGCACCGATATTGTCGGCGGCATCGCCGAAGGCTTGCTGGCGGCCCTGAGAGATCATGACTTTGAGGCGCCGGATGTCTACAACGCCATGGTCTGTGTGTCCGGCCGGGCCGGAACCAACTGGTCGAACCGTCTGTCCGGGGAAGCGGTCAGCGCGCTCAGCGAAATGATCTCACTCCTAAACGACCTGGTGGATTCCGACGTGTTCGGCTCCGGTTCTTCCCTGACCGCGGCCTTAGACTTCGCTCAGTTCGGCGTCACGACCGTCGGCGGCACCGCAGCCGCCGGAGCAGGGAGCGCAATCGACTTTGTCCTGTATAAACTTATGGGACTGACCGCTTTGCAGGAGGCCGGCTATCCGGTCCAGGATGCGGTGTATATGCTCAAGGATGCCGGTTACAGTTGGAAGACCAACCTCGCCTTGATGGCGGTGTCGGGGTACAATATCGGCGATACCTGGAGCAGCATCACCGGTATCACCGCCTACAAATTCCAAATGACGCTGACCATCCTCTGGAGCGGAGCCACCCAGGTAATTAAGATTCCGACCTATATGAAATTGACCAAGTTCATCGTCTCTAATCTCGACTACTTAAAGCTCCTGGGCTCCCTGGCCGGTCTCTAGGCCCCGGCCACCCCGAACCACCCCATAATGAAAGGGATGGTCGTATGCGGCCATCCCTTTCATATTACACCCATATGAACCTGACCCGCCGGCCTCCCGGCAATTACTGGTTAAACAGGCCAGAGCCTCGGTTAATGTCATAGCAGGGAGCGAAGTGACGCGGCAATCAAAACCCCCGCCCAACCCAGTTGCAGGGGCCGGTCTCCGCCCCGTCGTCCCAAAATCACCCCCCCGTGGGGTGATTTTGCGTAGGGGCGATTCACGAATCGCCCGTGCGTCATAGAGCATCATTCCCGGCGGTTTACCGGCAATCTGACACGCTCCCCACTCGCTGCTCCCGCCACCCGTCGTCACCCCACCCCCGTTGCCCAGATCCAATAACCAGTATACACCGAAGGGAATGGTATGGTTTAGAAGACTAGAGACGCGGTTTACGTCATTGCAGGGCGTGAAGCAATGCGGCAATCTGAACCCCAACCGCTTGCCCGTCACCGGTGCCCGTCGACGCATGTCTGAATGGTTACTGGTATAAGTAAGGGTAAGATCATCACGGGGGACTAAACGACGCGGCCAAGACGCCCCCGTCGCTTAGTCCTTCCCTGCCCATTGCGCCGTTAGTTTCCTGCACCCCAGAGACTCAGCCAACGCCTGCCTTTATCGCAGCCAGTTCCGCACCCGTTTGTACAGGACGAAGGTTGCGGCCGAAGTGAGCGCCCCTTTCGCCAGGTTAAACGGCAGGGCCGCCCCCACCGCCATGGGGACCACCTGCTCCGCCGGAATCCCCCAGAGCGGCAGGAAGACCAGGATATTGGCCGCAGTGGCGGCGGCGGCCATCGCGAGTGAACCAACCAGAAGGGCCAGAAGCGAACCCTGCAGGCTGCGCCGGTACTGGTACACCAACCCAGCCACGACCGAGAGCGTCCCCCCGGCGACCAGGTTCGCGGCCGTACCCACCAGGCCCGCCTCGTCTTTGCCGGAGAGGAAGAAGATGGTGCACTTAATCAACTGCGCCAAGCCCCCGGCCGCCGGCCCCAGGGCAAAGCTCGCCAAAAGCGGCGGGAGGTCGCCAAAGTCGTACTGCAGGAAGGTGGGCAGCAGCGGCAGGGGAAACTCGATGTACATCAGGGCAAACCCCATCGCCCCCAGGAGCGCGACACGGACCAGGAAATGCGGGTCGGTGAGCCGGTGCTTCAACTTAATCTTCCTCCCAATGAAAAAATTCCGGGGAAATAACCTCCGGAAAAGCACGTAAAAAATCGCCTTCTCCCATCCGGACTATACCGTCGGCCCTGGAATCGCACCAGGTCAACCAAATTGGCTCGCGGGCTTATCGCCTGAGTGGCGCATCACCGCCGGTCATGAATCTCACAATACCCCGAAGGTTAACTTCCTTATGCGGTTAAGCCTATTGTAGCACATCCATTCGTGCTGTCAAGGGTGGGAGAGAGCCCAATATTCACCGCTTTTCGCCCCGGCTAAGGCAAAAACCTCAAACGCTGCCGCAATTTCTCCGCCGGCGACAGGAATTTAAGTCCGCATCGCCAATATATTATATTGGCCCGGCCAGAGCCGCCGAACGGTGCCAGCCAGCCTAAACGCGCGCCCGGGAGCAAAACCGGGCTTGGGCGCGGTTTTTTCCGTTACCCGTCTTGTCAAGCGGAGCGTACTCCGCTATACTTTGGATAGACTGCATTTATCCGCCGCTGCGCGGACCACAGAAGGAGTTGGACGAATTGAAACTGCCATCCCTGGTTATTGGTGATCTAACCGCCCGCATCCCTATTATGCAGGGAGGGATGGGCGTCGGTGTTTCCCGCTCCCGTCTGGCAGCGGCCGTAGCCAACGCCGGCGGCATCGGGATTATCTCCGGGGTGCAGGCCGGGTTTAGGGAGCCCGATTTTGTCATCGACAATCTGGCCGCCAATGTCCGCGCCCTGGGCAAAGAAATCCAAAAAGCCCGCGCCTTAAGCCCCCAGGGCATCATCGGGGTGAACATCCTGGTGGCCATTAACCATTACAAAGAGACCGTCCTCGCCGCGGTCGAGCACGGCATCGACCTCGTGGTGTCCGGCGCTGGCCTGCCCACCGACCTGCCCGCCCTGGTGCAGGGGACGAAGACCAAAATCGCCCCCATCGTTTCCTCCGGCCGGGCCGCTGAGGTCATCGCCCGCCTCTGGGACCGCCGCTACCACTACGCCCCCGACCTGGTCGTCGTCGAGGGCCCCGAAGCCGGCGGGCACCTAGGCTTCAATACCGAGCAGCTCACCGATCCCACGAAGAAACCCCGTCTCCTTGACCTCGTGCGGGAGGTCGTGGATGCCCTCCAGCCCTTCGTGGCCAAATACAAAAAAGCCATCCCGGTCGTCGCTGCCGGCGGCATCTGGGACGGACGCGACATCGCCCGCTGCCTCCAGGCTGGCGCATCCGGGGTACAGATGGCAACGCGCTTTGTCGGCACCGAAGAATGCGACGCCCACCCGAATTTCAAGGCCGCCTATCTCGCCGCCCGCCCCGAAGACATCCAGATTATCGCGAGCCCCGTCGGGATGCCCGGCCGGGCCATCCGCAACCGCTTCATCCGCCACGTCGAAACGCAGGACATCGACTTTGGCCACTGCTACGAGTGCATCCGCACCTGCAACCCGGCCACCTCGCCCTACTGCATCTCCCGGGCGCTCGTGGACTCGGTCCAGGGCAACGCCGACGACGGGCTCGTCTTCTGCGGCAGCAACGCCGCCCGCTTAGACCGCATCACCACCGTCCCGGCCCTCATCCAGGAATTGGTCACCGAGGCCGAGGCAGCGTTGGACACGCCTGAGCAGACAGCTTAAGGCGCCAACCGATTGTCCCCCAATAAATAATCAAGGCTTGGGTTCGGTGTCGAACCCAAGCCTTTTTTGCTGCCAGACAAACCGGATCACGGAGAGACGGGGTTGGCGAGCTTGCCATTCCCCCGCCAAAGCCTGCCGGCTCGCAATTAGGTTAACAAAACGAGGCAAGCGCCACCGACCGGCGCTTGCCTCTGCCATACTAATCAAAGCACCGAAAGACCGAGCCTAGCTCCGCCGGGGGATGACCAGGGCGCAGATAATGTAAGCGATCAGCCCGGTCCCATAAGTCAGGGTAAAAATCACCCAGGCCAGGCGCACCACAGTCGGGTCCACGTTAAAATATTCCGCCAGTCCCCCGCATACTCCGGCCAGCTTTTTGTCGGTATTGGACAGGTACAGTCTCGGTTCCGCCATCCTCTTTTCCCCTCCTGCCGTTTGACCTCCCGGGTGCCGGTCAAAGCCAGCACCGATACTATAATACCGACAGACGGGGCGAAATGCAAGCGGCTGCGGGAAAAAGGTCCGGTCAGATCAGGGGCACCTGCTCAAAATCCAGCTCGTGCTTCAGTATCTCCTCCACCCGTTTGTCGATCTTATCCAAATCGAGCTTGGCTTCCTTCTTGATGCTCGCGCGCAGCATCGGCCCGATCTGCCGCAGGTCGTCGTAGATATCCTGCAGCAGCTCCATCGCCGCCGTCGCCTCCAGCACCTCGCGCGGGATGGAGACCATATTGGCCAGGATGGAGTTTTCGGTCCGGGAGGCGATGACCGGGTGGGTAATCCCCTCCACGTACACCCGGGTTCGCCGCCCCGGCCCCCGGTCTTCCTCGATGGGCTCCAGGCCGACGATCTTGTCGGAACGGACGAATTTGCCGTAACCTAAGGGCACGATGACGTTTTCCCGAACATCCACATCTCCCACTCCCCTCCAAAGAATTAGCTCCATAGTATGAATATTCCCCTCCCCGGGTGTAACTCCTCTCTCCATTATCTCCCCGGCCTGGCATTTTTAACCGCCATGTCCTTCGGGCAAAACAAAAGGGCCAAACCCTTTCGGATTCGGCCCTGCGCCATGGCTATGAAGCTCTTAGACCCATTTGAACCCAGCGCCCGATGCCGCAACCATCGCGAGTACCGCCAACAGAACATAAGCTAAACGCCACCGCATGTCATCCACCTCCGTTCTTTCCGTTTCCGCTGCAGAGGATCATGCCCGTTTATCCCCAAGCCGTACCAGAAAAACGAAACTTCGGTCTGGTGGCACAACCTGCGCTGCCCTGGGGGGAAAAATAAAACAGCTCTCCTCGAGGATAGCTGCACCCGCCCGCGTCGCAACGCGTGTCGCTTTTCCTTCGGAAGCCAGGCTGCCATAGCGAATACCGCCTTAGGCCCTATAGCTTTGCGCCCTTACTTTTCAGTAAGTTTACCGTTTCGGTTTTGGCACGACTATTAAATTTATTCGGTAGGTAGTATTCACCGCCGGGCGCCAATATCCTCCTGCTACCGGTAAAAAAGGGTAAAGCATTTTCCCCTAACCTTCAACAGTATCCGACAGATTTCGCGCCTCCGCTGTCAATCATGGTCGCCTCATCCGCCCGGCATCGCCGCACCCCGGCCCAGTTGGCTCGCTCTCCGCCGGCTTAACCCGATTCCGACGCCGGCCCGAGCAAGCCTGATCCCCTTACGCAGATTTTCTCGTCCGGCTCACTCAATACCGGCCGAGCTGCCCGCTCCCCAGCCCCGCCTCTCTCGCTCTCCCCCGCCGGCAAAAACACCTGGAACCGGGTCCCCACCCCGACCTGGCTCGTCACCTCCACGTGCCCGCCGTGGTCGTGGACGATGCGGTAGGAGATGCTTAGCCCCAGGCCGTTGCCCTTCGCCTTGGTGGTAAAGAACGGTACGCCGATGCTCGCCAATCTCTCCGGTTCTATCCCGCTGCCGCTGTCCTGCACCTCCACCACCACCTCGCCCCGCTCCGGCAAGAGCCCGGTCCGCAGGCAGACTACGCCCCCGCCCGGCATCGCCTCCACCGCGTTCTGGCAGAGGTTCAGCAGCACCTGCATAATCTGCGACTGGTCCAGGCGGCAGGCCGGCAGGTTCGCCGCCGTTTCCACCTGCACCGAGCACTGCTGCAAAAATGCCTGGGGACTGAAAATCTCCACCGTCTCCCGCACCAGCTGGTTTAGGTCCACCCGGTCCAACTCCGGCACCTTGGGTTTCGCCAGCTGCAAAAAATCGTTGATAAACCCGCAGGCCCGGTCCACCTCGCTGATTAGTATATCGAAAAATTCGTCCGATGGTTTTACCCCCGACGCCGCCTGTTCCCGCAATAATTGGGCAAAGCCGCGCACCGCCGTCAGCGGGTTTTTCACCTCGTGGGCCACGCCCGCCGCCATCTGGCCGATAATCGCCAGTTTCTCCCGCTCCCGCAGCACATTCTGGGTATGCTGAAGGTTCGTTGCCGCCTCCAGCAGTTCACGCAGGGTCTGCTCCCGCTCGAGGTAAATCCCGATCATGCCCGAGACCCCCCGCAGCAAGTGCATATCCTCCTCCAGCCAGTGCCGTACCCCCTGGGTATCGACAAAGCCCAAGACCCCCCAAAGCTCGCCGGCAGCAAAGATCGGCACGCACAAGAGCGAGCGTGCTCCCAGACTGGTGTACAGAGCCTGCTCCGCCCGGGCTTCCGGGGGCATCAAGGTGACATCCGGCACTATGACATTGTGATTGCTCTGTATCTGACGCATAAACCAGGGGTACTCATCCTGGTTTACCCCCTGGGTAGCCGCCATTTGGGCGGTCACGCCCGGCGCGCACCATTCGCAGATTTTATCGGCCTCCCGGCCCTGGTTGCGATAGCGGAAGATATAGGTGCGGCTGGCGTCTACCGCCTGCCCCAGGGTCTGCACAATCTGGACAAAGTCCACCGCGCCCTGGGCAAACAGCATCCCCGCCACCTGGGCGACCGCCCGCTCCACCTTCAGGCGGTAATCCAGGGCGACCTGGGCCCGGCGGTGCTCCGACTTATCCCGGACCACTGCCAGGGCCAGAGGGGTATCGCCGACGCTGATGACGTGTGAGGTAATCTCAACCGGGATCAGCCGGCCGCTTTTGGTTCGTAGGTTGAAGGCAAACCGGGCTTGCTTCTCCCGCAATAGCTGCTGCCGCACCGCCTGGTACACCGGCGCCGCCGCCGGGTCGTTTACATCCCAGGGCGTCAGGCCCCGCAGTTCCTCCCGGCTGTACTCCAGCATCCGGCAGGCGGCGTCGTTCATTTCCACAAACCGTCCCGGCAGCGGCCCCGCCCCCAGTTTATAAAGCATAATGGCGTCCGCCGAATTCCGGAGCACCATCTGGTATTTGGCCTGGCTCTCCCGTAGCGCAGTTTCACCCACGCTCACCGCAGCGGACCCGTCGCCTCTGGGGACCTCGTCCGGTTGCTGCCCGTCCTCCCGGGTATTGTCTTCCTCCCCCATCGCTTGCACCCCCGTAACTCGTAACTGCCTGCCACCCGCTATGCGGCTAGTGCTTTCGCCGTCGGCGGTCCATTTTCCTGTCTTGGCGGCCCTGGTAGACCCCCTCCGGTGAAATTTCGTCTCCCGGTGGCCGCAGCTAAACGCCAATCACCCGGACGGCGGTTCACGCCTTGCCAAAACGCACCGGCAGTCTGGACAGCGGCCGATAAACAGGGTATGATAAAGAAGAATATCGCAAGCGAGGGTGAGACAATGACAACCGGTAATTATCTTCACTTCAATATGCAAATCGGCCGCCAAAAACCCCAAAATATGCTGAACAAAGAGGTCAAATGCCCCTTCTGCGACCGCGCCTCCTTAGAGGGTATCATCGCTGAAGACTGGCCCCTCCTGCTCCTTAAAAACAAGTACCCCGTGCTTGAAGACACCTTCCAGACCGTCCTCATCGAAACCGACGCCTGCGACGGTGAATTTTCCCTCTACCCCCGCGAGCACCTGCACCGCCTCATCCGCTTCGGGGTCCGCCACTGGCTCGCTATGGAA
>CAZHIT010000014.1:0-1814 GCA_964533125.1 uncultured Candidatus Sumerlaeota bacterium | reverse complement strand
GCCTCCGTCCTCTTCTACAAAAACCACGGCCCCTACTCCGGCGGCACCATCGTTCACCCCCATATGCAAATCGTCGGCTTAAAAAATGTCGACTACCGGCCGGACCTGCAGCCCGAGCATTTCCGCGGCCTGGTCATCGCCCAGGAACCCGGGGTAGAGTTTAACCTCTCCACCCACCCCCGGGTCGGCTTCACCGAGATGAACATCATCCTAGACGACCTGGGAAAAATCGACACCCTGGCCGACTACCTCCAAATCGCCGTGCACCATATCCTCCACCAGCAAAACCGCTCCACCCCCAGCTACAACCTGTTCTTCTACCACCTGGGGGACAGCATCGCGGCCAAGGTCATGCCCCGCTATGTCACCTCCCCGCTCTACGTCGGCTACGGTCTCTCCCAGGTCAGTAACCGCATCACCGAGATGGCCGCCGAAATCCAGGCCAAGTATTTCGCTTGCGGGCCGGCGGACAACCCCAAATAATCGAAATGTGCAAAAACCGGACGGGCGCCCAGCCTGTCCGGTTCTGTGTTTTCCATTCTGGTTTCCTCTAAGCCGTCCGGATCCCGCTGATCCGCACACTTCCCTCTGACCCGTCCGGATCCCGCTGATCCACACACTTCTTTCTGACCCGTCCGGATCCCGATGACCCGCACACTTCTTTCTGACCCGTGCGGATTGTTTCACCCGCTCCGGCTCTCGCCCGCCACCGCCGCCGGGACCGCTGACCGTTCCCCACTTAGCGCATACACCCCGGAGATAATCAGCCCCCCGCCCAGCACCTGCCAGGCCGACACACTCTCCCCCAGCACCAGCACCGCCAGCAGCAGAGTAAACGGCAGCTCCAGGGTACTCGCGATCGAAGCCCGGCTGCTCCCCAGCACCCCAATCCCCCGCATCAGCAAATAAAACGGCGCCACCGAGCACACCAGCCCCGCCGTCAGGCCAAATATCACCAAAAACGGCGTGACCCCGTCCGGGAACAGCCGCGCCGGGTTGCGCAGGACCATCAGTCCGATGGTTGAGAAAAGGTTGCTGTACACCATCACCGTCCCGGCCTCCATCTCCGCCAGGTTCGCTTCGCTCACCAGAATCTGAAACGAATACGCCAGCGCCGCCCCCAGGCCGCAGACTATCCCGAGCGATGGCGCGAACCCGGCGCGCAGCGGGACAAACCCCGCCGCCATCGCCGCGCCCCCCAGTGTCAGGATCAGCGCCGCCAGGCGCCAGCGGTTTAGTGGCTCGTGCCGAAACCATACCGCCCCCAGCGTCACCAGCGCCGGGTAGGCGTAGAGCAGGAGGATACTCAGCGAAGCGTCCAGCAGCTCCAGCGCCTTATAGAATAGCAGCCCCGTCAGCAGACTGCCGCCCAAGCCCTGCAAGGCCAGGCGCAGCAGCTGCCGCCGGTTCACCCGCAGGCTCTGCGGCCGCACCAGCCCGATGCCCACTAGCAACATTATGGTCGCCGGAAAAGCCGACAGCGCCTGCACCTGCAGCGAGTTTAAGCCCAGTCCGTACAGGTATTTTCCGCTGATCGTCGTAAGTCCAAACCCCAGCGCCGAAGCGGTAATATAGGCATAACCCTGAGCGGCCGAACGCCTCTGCTCCCTCCTCCCCGTCTGTTCTGAGCCCGGAAATCCCTGCCCCCCGGCCTCGCCTTATCCTATAGCTTCCACCGTGACAATTGCTTCAATTATAGCACCCACGTCCTCCAGCGGCAATAGACCCGCCCCGTTCCGCCCGTCCGTGTTAGTTTGCTCTTTCCAGGGTAAACTAGGTTAAAATATGCGACAGGAGGAATAAACATGCCCATC
>CAZHIT010000013.1:15459-18908 GCA_964533125.1 uncultured Candidatus Sumerlaeota bacterium | reverse complement strand
GTCCGGTAGATTTCGTGCTCGGCGACGTTGCCCTTGGCCTGCACCAGGCGGAAGATGGGCGGTACCGGCCAACTGCCTTGGCGGATCACTACTTTGGTACCGGGGGGCAGGACGCGGGGAATGTTATCGTAGAAGCCCCCGCCGGTGATGTTGGCCAAACCTTTGACCGTGACCGCCCGACGGAGCGCCATCAACGGTTTGACATAAATCCTGGTCGGTACCAGCAGTTCCTCGCCAATGGTCCGCTCCAGCTCCGGGACATAATCATCGACCTTGTAGCCGGCCTTCTCGAACAGGACCTTGCGGACCAGGGAATAGCCGCTGCTGTGCAGGCCGGAGGAGGCGATCCCGATGACCGCGTCGCCGGGTTTGATTGTCGAACCGTCGATGATCTCGCTCTTCTCCACCACCCCGACGGCGAAGCCGACCAGGTCGTATTCGCCTTCGGTGTAGAAACCGGGCAGTTCGGCCGTCTCGCCGCCGATGAGGGCACAGCCGGCGAGCTCACAGCCGTCAGCCACCCCTTTGACGATCTCCGCCACCTTTTCCGGGATTAACTTGCCGATACCGATGTAGTCGAGGAAAAAGAGCACTTCGGCCCCCACCACCGCCACATCGTTTACGCAGTAGGCCACCGCGTCCTGGCCGACAGTATCGTGCTTGTCGGTCAGAAACGCCACTTTGAGCTTCGTGCCCACCCCGTCGGTGCCGGACACCAGCACCGGTTCCTTGTATTTGCCGGTGAGCGCAAACAGGCCGCCAAAGCCGCCGATGTCGGTGAGCACCTCCGGCCGGAACGTCCGCCGGGCGTGGGGCGCCAGCAGGCGCACCGCTTCGTTCCCGGCGTCGATATCGACCCCGGAGGCCGCGTAGGTCAGGTTCTCCTTTGCTTCCGTCATTTAAGGCACCTCCATTCTCGATTCCCCTGTGGTGTCAATTGGCGTGATAGGCAAGGAAGGACGGAGCGGCGGGGGTTCAGATTGCTACGTCGCTTCGCTCCTCGCAATGACGTAACCGGTACCAACTAACATAATCCTTCTGCCCGCCGTCGATTGGCACCGGCGACGGCTTGGCGGCGGGGATGCCAGATTGCCGCGTCGGCCTGCGGGCCTCCTCGCAATGACGTAAACCAGACTCTGTCCTGGTAAAGCGTCAGTCGCTTCCTTTAGTATGCTCTGGAGTTAATCGTTTTCCAGCAGGTCTTTGCCGCCCTGCAGACACTGCTCCACTTCAAAGGGATAATCCCCGCTGAAGCAGGCGGCGCAGTAATTGGCGGCAGCCATCCTGGTCGCCTGGAACATCCCGTCGTGGCTTAAGTACCCCAGACTGTCGGCGCCGGTCATGGCCTGCACTTCCGCGAGCGAGTGGCTCGCCGCGACCAACTCCTCGATCGTCTGGGTGTCGATGCCGAAATGGCAGGGGAACCGGACCGGTGGCGAACTGATGCGCAGGTGCACTTCGGTGGCGCCGGCATCCCGGATCATTTGGATGATGCGGGCGCTGGCGGTACCACGGACGATACTGTCGTCGACCACGATTACTCTTTTGCCCGCCAGAACCCGGCGGATGGGGTTGAGTTTGATGCGCACCGCCGTTTCCCGCATATCTTGTTTGGGCTGGATGAAGGTGCGCCCGACGTAGCGGTTTTTAATTAACCCTTCGGTGAAGGGGATGCCGGAGGCTTCGGCGTAGCCGATGGCGGCCGACATCCCGGAGTCGGGCACGGGGATGACCAGATCCGCTTCCACCGGGTGCTCGCAGGCCAGCTGCGCGCCAAACTGCCGCCGGACGAGGTGGACGTTGAAACCGTCCATGTCGCTGTCCGGGCGGGCAAAGTAAATGTACTCAAACACGCAGAGCGATCTTTTGCCGGGGATACCGGAGGGGATGCGCCGCAGGCCATTGCGGTCAATCACGACCACTTCGCCCGGGGCCACTTCGTCATAAAACTCGGCGTTCACGGCATCGAGGCCGCAGGTCTCCGAGGCCAGCACAAACGAATCGCCGATGCGGCCGATGCTGAGGGGACGGATGCCATAGGGATCGCGCACGCCGATGAGCTTATCCCGCGTGAGGAGGACCAGGGCGTAAGCCCCCTTGATCTGGCGCATGCATTCGACCACCGAGCCCTCCACCGAACCGGTATCCAACTGGGCGATAAGGGTGGCGATGACCTCGGTGTCGATGGTAGTCTGGAAGATGTTGCCCTTGGCCTCCAGCTCTTGCCGCAGAGCCAGGGCGTTGACCAGGTTCCCGTTATGGGCCAGCGCCAGGGCGCCCCGTTTGTAGCGCACCAGCAGCGGTTGGGCGTTGACCGGTTGGCTCTTGCCGGTCGTGGAGTACCGGACATGGCCAATGGCGATGTTGCCTTTGAGCGTGTCCAGGATGGGCTCGGTAAATATCTGGGGTACCAGCCCCATATCCTTGTGCAGATGGACATCTTTAGGGTCGGAGACGGCAATCCCGGCGCTCTCCTGCCCCCGGTGCTGCAAAGCGTACAGCCCCAGATAGGTCAGGCGGGCCACATCCAGCCCCGGCCCGAAAATCCCAAAAACGCCGCATTCCTCGGTCTGGTGGTCAACTTTGTCCGCCGCTAGTGACTTCACCCTTAATTCGCCTCCCGACTAGATTTCCCACTGGCCTGTCTGGCTGGTTTCACGATGGTGGTCCTGGCTTGCGCTCCCTCGCGGTGGTTGCTCCCGGTCCCTGGCATGGTGCAGGTCCATCGTCCAGGCCGTGGTCCTTCGTGTCACCCTAGGCTTTGGCCTCGATGCCGAATCGGCTCAGGATCGTATCCACGTGCTTCAGATGGTAGCCATAATCGAAACAGTCCGCAATTTCCGCCGCGGTGAGATAACGGCTGATCTCTGCGTCACCGGTGACCAGGGCCATAAAATCGGCGCCATCCTCCCAGGCCCGCATGGCTTTTTGCTGGACCAGAGCGTAGGCCGTTTCGCGGCTGCAGCCCCGGTCGATGAGCGCTAGCAGCACCCGCTGGGAGAAGATGAGGCCTTTGGTCTGTGCGAGGTTTTTTTGCATATTAGCCGGGTAGACCTGGAGCTTGGCCACGATGCCGGTAAACCGGTGGAGCAGGTAGTCGAGCAGGATGGTGCTGTCGGGTAGGATAATCCGCTCGACCGAGGAATGGCTGATGTCCCGCTCGTGCCACAGGGTCACATTCTCGAGCGCGGCCTGGGCGTTGCTCCGTACCAGGCGGGCAAGACCGGATATGTTTTCGCAGCCGACCGGGTTGCGCTTGTGGGGCATGGCCGAAGAACCTTTCTGGCCTTCGGCAAAAGGCTCTTCGAGCTCCAGGATCTCGGTTCGCTGCAGGCCCCGGATTTCGACTGCGCAGTTTTCCAGGGTTGAGGCGATGACGGCGAGGGCGTTCATAAAATCAGCGTGTACGTCGCGGGGGACGATTTGGGTGGAGACCTTAGCCGGTGTCA
>CAZHIT010000013.1:8208-15449 GCA_964533125.1 uncultured Candidatus Sumerlaeota bacterium | reverse complement strand
ACTCTTCGACCGCCGGATCGACATTGGCGTAGGTCCCCACCGCGCCGGAAATCTTGCCGACGCTGACCTCTTCCCTGGCCCGCCGCATCCGCTCTAAGTTTCGTTCCATAGCGTAGAGCCAGGCGGCGAACTTTAACCCAAGGGTGATGGGCTCGGCGTGCACCCCGTGGGTTCGGCCGATCATGGGGGTATAGGCCCAGGCTGCCGCCTGGTTGCGCAGGACAGCCGAGAGGGCCTCTAAGTCGGCGATGATAATATCGGCCGCCGCCCGCAACTGCAGGGCCAGCGCCGTGTCCAGGATATCGGAAGAAGTCAGGCCCAAATGAATAAACCGGGACGCGTCGCCGACGTACTCCGCCACGTTGGTAGTAAAGGCCAACACGTCGTGCCGTACTTTGGCTTCGATCCCGGCGATTCGCTGAACATCAAACCGCGCCCGCTCTTTAATGGCCGCGAGGTCCGCCGGCGGAATTACTCCGCGCTCCGCCCAGGCCTCGCAGACCAGGATTTCGATCTCCAGCCAGCGCTCCAGGCGATACTCCTGCGTCCAGATTTTTTGCATCGCGGCCCGCCCGTACCGTTCAATCATCTGCGTCCACCCCTTTATGCCCTGTCTGGCTCTTACTTATTAGCTCGCTGCCGGGCGAGATACCCCCGGTAACCGAGGGTCTGCAATTCGGCATCCTTTTGTTCCACTTCCACCGTCAGGCCGGCCTTGAAGGCCCGTACCTGCTCCATTAGCGCCGGGTCCTGCAGGGCCAGAATCTGCACCGCCAGGATGCCGGCGTTTTTCGCTCCGTCCACCGCCACCGTCGCCACCGGCACCCCGGAAGGCATCTGGACCATGGAAAGGAGTGAATCCAGACCATCTTCGAAGGAACTCTTCAGGGGAACCCCGATTACCGGCAGGGGCGTACTGGAGGCGATGACCCCGGCCAGGTGGGCGGCTTTGCCGGCGCCGGCGATAAGCAACTGCAGGCCCCGGTCCGCGGCCCCGCGGGCGTAGGCCAGCACCTTTTCGGGCGCCCGGTGGGCGGAGGCGATGGTCAGCTCGAAGCCGACCCCGAATTTCTCGAGCGCGGCGGCGGCTTCGGCCATTACCGGCAGATCCGAATCGCTGCCCATAACAATCCCTACCCGAATTGAGTTCATTGCCCATACCTCCTATGTTCCGTTTGCTTTATCCAGCCGGGCGAACCCAGTGGCTTTTTGCGCCAGCATTGTTCGTTATTGCCGGGGAGAAACGCGTTGCCAACGGTCATGTATTCCTGCCCTCCCTACCAATACCGAACATTATAAAACTGGTGGTCGGTTATTATTCGTTATTCTCCATCGTTTTCCCTTTCCCTGCCCGGCCGCGAAATTTTCTGCGGCCTTTGGCAGCAGTCAGAGGGATTGGAGTTGCCGCGACGCCAGGGGTATTGCCGGCTTGTCCGGGGGGTGGGGACACGTCACCGGTGGCGCATCATCTCCACCTAGCGGTCAGAGTCTGACTAGTCTTTGTCAAAGCCGGGTCCAATATTCTCTGGAAGGGAAAGAGCGGGCAAAGGCGCCCGCTCTGGTCGGAGTATATGTTTATCCGTAAGGCTTCCGCTCTCCGTGGCCTACCCGCATTTGGAGTAACCGCAGGCGATGCAGGTGACGCAGCCGCTTTCGTAGGTAATGGGGTGGCCGCATTCCGGGCAGACCGCTCCCTGGGTGGCCGCCGCCTTGGGTTTGACGACTTCGGCTTCCAGACGCAGGGTGGCGGCCGCCGCCTCGGAGCGCAGGCCGGACTGCTGCTCGTGCTCGGTGTAGCGCTTAATCGCCCGCCCGATGGCGTCGGGGCAGGAGGTAACCGTGATCCCTTCCCGCCGCAGGCAGGCCGGGCAGCGGATGCCCCGGAGCTGCTCCACGATGATATCCAGCGGGACCCCGGAGCGGAGCGCGATGGAGATGAGGCGGCTGGTCGCTTCGGACTGGGAGGAACAGCCACCGTGCCGGCCGGTATTGGTGAAGACTTCGCAGATGCCCTGCTCGTCGGAGTTGACGCTGACATACAGGTTGCCGCAGCCGATTTTGACCTTTTCGGTCGTCCCAATCACCACCGCCGGCCGGGGACGGGGCACCAGAGCCGTTGGCACGGGCGCAGGCGCGGGCGCGGCCGCTTTTGCCGCCGGGACGCTCAGCACCTGGGAGTCGCGGCTGCCGTCGCGGTAGACCGTGACTCCTTTGCAGCCAAGCTCGTAAGCCAGGACGAAGACTTCGCGGATGTCGTCCTTAGTGGCGGTGTGGGGGAAATTAACCGTTTTGGAGACGGCGTTATCGGTATGCTTCTGGAAGGCGGCCTGCATCCGGATATGCCATTCCGGGCTGATGTCGTGGGCGGTCACGAACAGGGCGCGGATGGCGGCGGGGATTTCGCTGATTCCCTGGACCGTACCCTTGCGGCTGACTTTCTCCAGCAACTCCCGGCTGTAGATACCGGCCTGCTTTAAGGCGTCTTCAAAGAGGGGGTTCACCTCGATCAGGACATTGTTGTCCATGACCGTGCGGGTGTAGGATACGGCGAACAGCGGTTCCACACCGCTTGAGACCCCGGCGATAATTGAGATGGTGCCGGTGGGGGCGATGGTCGTGGTGGTGGCGTTGCGCAGCGCCGGACCCTGGCCGTCGTAAATGCTGCCGGTGAAGTTGGGGAAAGCGCCCCGCTCCGCCGCCAGTTCGGCCGACATCGCTTTGGATTCGTCGTTGATGAAGCGCATGACCGCTTCCGCCGTCTCTACCGCCGCTTCGGAGTTGTAAGGGATGCCGAGGTGGATGAGGAGGTCGGCAAAACCCATGACCCCGAGACCGATTTTGCGGTTGCCCTTGGACATTTCTTCAATCGCCGGCAGGGGGTAGCTGTTGGCCTCGATGACATTATCCAAAAACCGCACCGCGCCCCGGATGACCCGGCGGATGCGCGCATAGTCAATAGTGGCCTGGGTGCCCTTGGTCTGCACCATTTTGGCTAAGTTGATGGAGCCTAAGTTGCAGCTTTCGTAGGGGAGGAGGGGCTGCTCGCCGCAGGGGTTGGTGCTTTCGATGTCGCCCAAGCGCGGCGTCGGGTTGTCACGGTTCATCCGGTCGAGGAAGATGATGCCCGGTTCGCCGTTGCTCCAGGCCATCTCGACGATTTGGTTGAACACTTCGCGGGCTTTTTGCTTCCCGCTGACCTTGCCGCTGCGGGGGTTGACGAGGTCGTATTCCCCGTCGGCTTCCACCGCCTGCATGAATTTTTCGGTGATGCCAACCGAGAGGTTGAAGTTGGTGATTTCGTGGTTGTCACGCTTGCAGGAAATGAAGGAGAGGATGTCGGGGTGGTCTACCCGCAGGATGCCCATGTTAGCCCCCCGCCGGGTACCGCCCTGCTTGACGGCGTCGGTGGCAGCGTTGAACACCTTCATAAACGAGATCGGCCCGCTGGCCACCCCGCCGGTGGTCAGCACCTGGTCGTTGCGCGGGCGGATGCGGGAAAAGGCGAAGCCGGTACCGCCGCCGCTCTTGTGAATGAGGGCGGCGTGCTTGATAGAGTCGAAGATACTCTCCATGGAGTCTTCAATCGGCAACACAAAGCAGGCGGATAGCTGCTGCAACTCCCGCCCAGCGTTCATCAGCGTCGGCGAATTGGGCAGGAAGGACAGGCTGTCCATCAGAGCAAAAAATTCGTCCTCAATGGCCTGCACCGCCTCCGGGCCCCGGCCGTAAACCGTGCCTTCCACGGCGGCGATGTTGCTAGCGACCCGCCGCAGCATATCCTCCGGGGTTTCGATGGCTTTCCCGTCGGCCTTTTTCAGATAGCGCTTTTCAAGTACGGTCAGAGCGTTGCTGGTGATCTGCATAATTTCCCTCCCCGGTTATCGTAGCCTCCAGTGGCTTCCACCTACTATATATTGGAGACAAACTAATTATATGCTACAACCGGTAGTATGTCGAACCGGATGGGGGGAAAATATCGCCACTATTGACACATTTTTCTGCCCTATCGCCTTCTTTCGGACGAGCCGTCTCCCGGGCGCATTATTTCCATTTTGGCCGTGAGAGGGCTTGTCCCACCGATGAGCGAGAAACAACACCGACCCGCGGCGTCTGCCTCCCCCGTTCTAGCCGTCCTTTTCCATGTACAAAGCGAGCTGCCATGCATTCACCTCGGCGTGGCAATCTGAACCCTGCGAATAATTTTCCCTTGTCGACAAAAAGAACGGGTAACGGGAGGCCAGATTGCCGCGTCGGCCTGCCTACTCCGGCTATTCGTCATATAGCCGGGTCTCTGCGTTAGCCCAGACAATAATTCTTCTCCCTCGCACCGCCTCCTCGCAATGACGTTTTCTGTGGCCTGCCTGTTTTCAACCGTTACCATCTGCCCGGCGCAAACTGGCCAAGGCTTTATTGTTACGCCATCGCGGGCTGACACGCTTTTTATCAGCGTGGCAATCTGGCAAACCCCGCACCTTTTGTACCACCCGAAGAACATAAGAAACAACTGCCTCGCGGCGGGCCAGGATTATCCCTGCCGAACGGTGAACATTCCCGCGAGCAGCGACCAGAACTCGGGGAAGGTCATGGACAGGGGCCAGAGGCCAAGCCCGCGCAGGTTGTATTCGTTCACCAGTTCCATTTTGGCGGCGAGGCTGTTGGGGTTTTGGAACCAAACTTCGTGCTCCGCGCTGCCGTCGTTGTAGAAGAAGTAGGGTTCCTCGGCTTCTGCGTCCCACTGCTGGGGGGCGCCGTACCGCTGGCTTAGTTCGTTCGCGCGCCATGGTGAAACGGCGGAGGCAAAAGCCCCGGGCGGCGGCGGGACGATCCAGTCGTAGCCGTGGAGCGGAATCCCCAGGAGCACCTGCCCTGGCGGGATCTCGGAGAGCGCGTAGGTGAGCACCTCGCGCATCCAGGGGATGGGGGCGATAGGACCGGGTTCGCCGCCGGCCCAGTGGTATTCGTAGGTCATGAGCATCAGGAAATCGGTCAGGGCGGCGAGGGCGCCGTAGTCAAAGGCGCCGATCCAGTCCCGCTCCGGGAAGTCGCCGGTTTTGGCCGGGACGGCCATCGAGAGCGTAATGCCCAGGGGGCGCAGGCGACTGGACAGCTCCCGGACGAAGTTGGTGAACAGGCTGCGGTCGGCGGGGAAGACATTTTCAATATCGAGGTTGATCCCGTTGTAGTTGTTGGTCGTGGCGAGCGTGGTGATGGCTTCGATGAGGCGGCCCCGGAGTTCCGGGTCGACGAAGATGGTGTGAGCCAGCTCGGGGCTGAACTGGCCGCCCACGAAGTTGGTGATGACGGCAGATACCGCCACCCCGTAGCTTTGGGCTTCGGCAATGAGGTCCCGGTTGGTCTCCCCGGTCAGGCCACCTTCTGGGGTAATATCGTAGTTGAAAATTCCAATCTCGGTGAGCAAACTGCTGTTTTCCACCAGGTTGGCGTAAGCCCGGCCGGCCCGCACCACCCCGATGTAATAGGCAAAGACGTCGATTGTCCGCGGCGGCATAGCTATCCCCTCCTCAGGCTATCTTATGCCGGCGGCGAGGGTCGGGTCATAGGACAGGAGTATCAAATGTAGAGGAACTCCCCCCGGATCCCCTCTTCGTCGATGTGCAGGAGGCCGTAAGAGCAGGCAGGTGAGCGGCGCCGGTCGGTGGGCGACCCGGGGTTAAAGAGCAGGGTGGCGCCGGACCGGGTGTTATTCGGCAGGTGGCTGTGGCCGTAGACGATGCAGTCCGCCCCCGGGAAGGCCGCCGCCGCCCGCTCACGGGTGGTACCGCGCCGGCCGTCGCCGTGAATGAGGCCGATGCGAAAACCCTCGACCGTGAGGAGTTTTTGCCGCCCCAGGGATATCGCCAGTTCCGGGGGGTCCCCGTTCCCGGCGACGGCCTCCACGGGCGCGAGGTCGCGCAGCCAGGCGAGCACGGCCGGGTCGGTGAGGTCGCCGGCGTGCAGGATGAGCGCCGTGCCGGCCAGAGCGCGCGCGACCGCGGGTGGGATGGCTTTGGCGCGGCGGGGGATGTGGGTATCGGATATGACGCCGACAAGCATCTGTGTCCCTCCATTCGGGGATGCACTCCCCCGGGGTTCTGCTCCGCCCAGGGATCTGCAACACCCAAGAATGTGCTCCAACCGTAATCTTACTCCCAAAAATTGCTCTCCCGGGAAAGGAGTAAAACCAAGCCGCACCGAATAAAATAGGAATGAGTATCGAATTAATGAGCCGGAAAGGAGGGCAACGGATGACACCACTCCATATCCTGGGGATAGTCTTCGGCGGCGGCCTCGGTTACGGCCTGAGTTACATGGTGCGCCGGGCCGGCGCGACCTGATCCCTCCTGTGTCAGCCCCTGGCCGGCATCTTCCTGGGCGCCGTGATGGGGTATATTGTATCTTCCGGCGGAAGGTAAAGATTTGCGTTTTAGCTCGGGAAACATAAAGGGTGGACCGCCGCGGTCCGCCCTCTTGTTTTTGTTCCCATTCAAACCCCGGTATTGTGCCCAATCCTGCGAAAAGGGAAGGTCTTCAGACGGGGATCAGCTTAGGTCAATTCCGGAAAGCCCAACTGCCGAAGGGCTTCGTACACCACGACCGCCACGGCGTTGGAGAGGTTTAAGGACCGGGCCCGGACATCCTCGCTCATGGGGATGCGCAGGCAATGGGACAGATTGGCCGCGATCAGCTCGGCCGGCAGGCCGGCAGTCTCCCGCCCAAACACCAGAAAATCACCGGGGGCGTAGCGAAACTCGGTATACAGCCGCTGGCCTTTCGTCGTAGCGTAATAGAAAGTACTGTCCGGATAAGCCTGGCGTAGGGAAGCCAGGTTGTCCCAATAGCGGACGGTCACAAGCGGCCAGTAATCGAGGCCGGCCCGCTTTAAGTAGCGGTCATCGGTGGAGAAACCCAGGGGGCGTACCAGGTGCAGGGGACAACCGGTGGCGGCACAGGTGCGGGCAATGTTGCCGGTATTCTGGGGGATTTCCGGTTCGACCAAAACGACGTGCAACATGGTTCTCCCCTCACTCTTCCCCCACAACTTTAACTTCGGGCTCGAGCATAATGCCGGAAACATCAAACACCCGGCGGCGTACTTCTTTAATAAGGGTCAGAACCTCATCGGCCGTCGCCTGCCCGCGGTTCACGATAAACCCGGCGTGGAGTTCGGAAACCTGGGCGTCGCCCACCCGCAACCCCTTGCACCCGGCCTGCTCGATGAGCACCCCGGCGTAGTTGCCGTT